>JAUQVQ010000121.1:0-5193 GCA_039794725.1 Gloeomargarita sp. HHBFW_bins_162 | reverse complement strand
GAAGCAATGGGTTGGGTTAAAAGGGCATTGATGCCTAATTCCTTGAGCGGCAAATAATGGGACGAAAATAATGCCGTAAATAACAAAGGAGCCGTTTCCCCGATGGCTCTGGCAATCCCCAAGGTCAACCCGCTCAAGATTCCGGGGAATGCGTGCGGCAACAAAATCCCCGTCACCATCTGCCAGCGGGTTGCCCCCACCGCCCAGGCCGCCTGCCGGATGTCCGGGGGAACCGCATCGAGTGCCAAACGAGTGGCGGTGGTGAGGATGGGAATGATTAAAATGGCGAGAGCCAACGCCCCCGCCACCGCCGAAAACGCCTGGGTACGGACAATCACAACCCCAAAAATAAACACCCCCGCCATAATCGAGGGAATCCCCGCCAAAATATCCAACCCCAACGTTAAAACCTGCACCAGCCCCATGTAGGGACAAAATTCACTCAGATACAAGGCCGCCAACACCGACACCGGCAGAGCCATAGATACAGCTAATGTAATAAGAATGGCACTGCCGACCAGCGCCGGACCAAACCCACCCACCCCACTCAGGGGAGCCGGGGGCAAAGCGGTAAACACCGCCCAACCACCCCGGAGCAGTTGCGCCCCCCCCCGATACACCACATAGCCCACCACCCCGCCTAAAACGGCCACCGCCACAACTACCGCCAGCCCCACCAGTAGCGAAAGCAGGACATCCACCCCCCGGCGCATCCCATTCACGTTAGACTAACCCCCGGAGCAACCGCCCCACCTGCCGCAACTGCGGGGAACGAAATCCCGTCGCATCAATGACCGTAATATCTTGGGGAATGTGCTGGTCATCCCAAGGGTTCCGCACGATCACAACCACCAGGGGCTGACCGGATTGCGCTAGTTTGGTTAACGCCTGCTGTTGCCCTGGATAACGAATTGCGTCGTACAAAAGTAGTATATTAGTTATACATTCATCGCTGGATTGGGTCAGGTTTTCATCCCCAGATTCCTGAGAACCCAATGCGGGGCAGTGCCCTGGGATTCCTGGAATGTCAACGATGTCTTGATTGACCCTCGGCACATCTAAGGCTAAAGCAGTGGGTTCATGTAAAAACGTCGTAATTACTTCGGCGGTCGGGATTCCCAGTAGATTTTTCATGGCGTTGGCATCAAACCAACAGGGTTCAAACAGCACCCAATCCGCCACCGGGGTTACATCGGGTAAGTACAACCGTACCGGCAATTGCACTGGCAACCATCCCTGGGGGTCACGCACCACCCGCACCGCCGCCTGGGTAATTGCTTCTGCTAAGAGTTCTGCCGGTTGCCAATCCTGCGTCGGGGGCAACACCTGGGCAATATCTGCTTGAGTAGTAATTTTGGCAATTCGGGTTAACGACTCTGCCGCTTCGGGCAATTCCTCCTGCAATAACATATTTATAATCTCGGTCATTGGCTCCTGATGCACGTGACCAATCAAAGCAATATCATGCCCCGCTTGCAGGGTTTTACGGGTGATTTCCTCCATACAGCCGAACCCCCGCATTGCCCCCATATCCAAATCATCACTCACACATACGCCGGTAAAGTTTAATTCCCGCCGCAGATACTTTTGGATCGCCAAACGGGACAATGTAATGACATTATCTTCATCCAACGCCGGAACCAATACATGGGTGGTCATCACGGCGGGTAATCCGGCTTCAATCACCGCCCGAAATGGTTGCCAGTGATTTTCTAACTCTGATCTTGTCAAATCCAAGCGAGGCAGTTCGTGGTGGGGGTCAACCCGTGCCCGCCCCAACCCCGGAAAATGCTTGCCACAGGCCACAATGCCCGCCTGCTGCAACCCCTTGAGCATCGCCACCCCCAAACGTGCCACCACTTCACCCTCGTTCCCGAACGCCCGCAGTCCCAACCCCGGATTCGGTTCTTCGCCCACCACATCCAACACTGGCGCCAGATTCCAGCCAATCCCCAACCGGCGCAATTCCCACCCCATCGCCTGTCCCACCTGTTCTGCCCACCCTTCCGCCTGGGATAAATCCCGTTGCGCCGCCCGCCCCAGAGCATAATTCCCCGGCCACATTGTACTGCACCCCAGATGGCGAATCACCTGCCCCCCCTCATGGTCAATGGCGATCACCACCGGTCGTCCCAGCCGCTCCCGCAACCACGCCAGTTGATGCGGTAATGCCTGCGGGTCGCTCACCTGACTGCGAAACAAAATCAACCCCATTGCCCCGGTTTTTTGCAATAAGGCCAGCGCATCCGCCCCAATCGCCCCCGGCGGTGCCCCCAGCAGTAACCGTTGCCCTACCATTAACCCCGTTGTTGACAATAGCGTTCCACCAAAATCCGAGCCGCCACATCATCCACCGGGCGGGGCAAAGGCCGCATTCCCTGGGGGAGAAACCTGCGCCACCCCTGCGCCGGATAAAGTTCCCAGTATTTACGTTGTGCTTCTAACGTGCTGTAGCGTTCATCTACGGTGACTAAATTTATCTCCGGTAACACTTCTCGGAGTTTTTGCCGCCACTGTTTGCCGGTGGTCTGATCCCCCATGACCAGTACATCCGGTTGATATTGTTGATACAAAGCCTGAATAAAATCCAGGGCTTCCCCGGCGGGTACGACCTCGTGAACCAGCCATTCCCCTTGGGCCGAGCGCAACACCACGCCACACTTGTCCCGTCCGGGGTCAAACCCAAGAATCACCGGCATTAGCGGGGCAATTCACTCAAGACCGCCCGTGCCGCCGCCAGCGTCGTGTCAATATCCGCCTCCGTGTGCGCCAGACTGGTGAACCCGGCCTCAAACTGCGACGGTGCCAGATAAATGCCCCGTTCCAGCATCCCCCGATGGAAGCGGCTGAATTTTTGTAAATCCGAGGTTTTCGCCTGTTCGTAATTGGTCACCGGGCCAGCGGTAAAGAAAAAGCCGAACATCCCGCTCAAACTGCCACTGCACATGGGATGCCCCAACTCATCGGCAATCGCCTGCAACCCGTTGATCAAACGAGACGTAATCCGTTCCAACTGTTCGTACACCCCCGGTTGGCTGAGCAATTCCAGGGTTTTGATCCCCGCCGTCATCGCCAAAGGATTGCCCGATAGCGTCCCCGCCTGATACATCGGCCCAGCCGGAGCCACCATCTGCATAATATCTTTGCGTCCCCCGTAGGCTCCCACCGGCAGCCCCCCGCCAATAATTTTCCCCAACGTGGTCAAATCCGGGGTAATGCCAAAGTACTCCTGCGCCCCGCCATACCGGATGCGAAACCCGGTCATCACCTCATCAAACACCAACAACGCCCCATCCTGCTGGGTGATTTCCCGCAACCCCGCCAAAAACTCCCGTGTGGGCAGGATAAACCCGGCATTCCCCACCACCGGTTCCAACACCACAGCGGCAATTTCCCCCGGATATTCGGCAAACAGGGCTTTCACCGCTTCCAGATCGTTATAAGGTGCGGTCAACGTCGCCGCCGTCACCGATTTAGGGACACCCGGCGAATCCGGCAATCCCAAGGTCGCCACCCCCGACCCCGCCTTGACCAGGAACATATCCGCATGACCGTGATAACAGCCCTCAAACTTGACAATTTTTTCCCTGCCCGTAAACGCCCGTGCCAACCGCAGTGCCCCCATGCAGGCTTCCGTCCCGGAGTTCACAAACCGCACCATTTCGATACTGGGAACGGCGGCAATCACCATTTCCGCCAGCACATTTTCCAGACGGCAGGGTGCGCCAAAACTGGTGCCCTTTTGGGCGGCGGCACAGACAGCGGCAATCACCTCCGGGTGGGCGTGACCACAAATCGCCGGCCCCCACGTCCCCACGTAATCAATGTAACGGTTGCCATCCACATCCCAAGCGTAGGCACCCTGCACCCGGTCAAACACAATCGGTTGTCCCCCGACGGACTTAAACGCCCGCACCGGCGAACTCACCCCCCCCGGCATCAGGTTTTGCGCCTGCTGAAAAATGCGCTGGGATTCGGTCGTATTCCAAACGGTGGCTACCATGACATTGATCTCAACAACAGCGTGAACATTGCCAATTCTTATTCTACTGTGGGTTGGGACGAGGGACAGGACAAAGCCTGATAAACCGCCTGGTTACGCCCCTGGGACTTCGCCGTATAGAGAGCCAAATCCGCCGATAAAATCAGAGCGTTAGGCGACAAATCCGGGTGGGGAATGGTACTGCTGATGCCAATACTCATACTTACATGGTTGCCGGTCAGCGTGTAGGCATGGGGTATCTCGGTACTGCGTACATTGTCCAGTAATCGTTGCGCCATCGCCTGCGCCGCTTCCGAAGTGGTTGCCGGGAGAACCACCGCAAATTCTTCGCCCCCATAACGAGCCAAGCACAAGTTCGTTTGGGGGAACGTCGTGCGGAAAATCTGGGCAATCTCCCGTAAACATTGATCCCCCGCCGTATGCCCGTAGCCGTCGTTATAGCGTTTGAAATGGTCCACATCACACAACAACAGTGCCAAGGGTGTTTGTGCCGCAATTCCCGTTTTCCAAGCCGTCGCCAAAAAATCATCCAACCCCCGCCGATTGGCCAAGCCCGTCAACCCATCCCGGAACGCCATTTGGTGCAATTCCTGATTGACTTGTTGTAACTCCTGCGCCTGGGCGAGTACGGTTTGCCGCAGTTGAAAATCCCGCAGGCGTAAATCAAAAATAATTTGCTCACATACCCAGGTCAAAAACAGCATCGAAAAACCAGCAAAATAGCCTGAAAATCGGGTCAAAGCCACCGTATTTCCTGACGAAATAACTCCTATATAGTAAACAAAATTCAACGGATAAAACCATAAGCCCCAACGATCGGGATACGACCACAACACCGTATAAATGACCAGCATGATGAAAAAAGTAGAATTATGCCCAAGCCGGTACCACTGAAGTGCAAAAAAGATATTAAATAAAAATGTAATTACGATACAATACCTACGATGCATCCCCCATCGAAACGCCAATCCCTGACCTGAGCCGGGGCGAGAAATGAACAAAAAAGCCAACGAAATCCCGACCATCAATAGGTCTAATCCCACCAACACCCCATAAAACGGGAGCGACTCCACGCGCAGGTGAATCCAAGTCAATCCCAGAATACCGAGCAAAAGAATGACTATGAGGCAACGGGCAAATAGGCGGCTATTATGCAAAGTGGATTGCCGAATTTCGGTTAACAATTCCTG
>JAUQVQ010000120.1:0-5205 GCA_039794725.1 Gloeomargarita sp. HHBFW_bins_162 | reverse complement strand
CCCCCTGCGACCTTTGTTGCCAATTCAAAAGGGATTGCTATAAATGTGAGAGAACCAAAGACGGAGAAGGTTCCCCCTGCGACCGCTAATCACCAATTTTTAGAGGTTCCCCTAAAAGATTCGAGAATAAAGAAGAAAGAAAGAACCAAAGACGGGGGTGCCCCCTGCGACCTTTGTTGCCAATTCAAAAGGGATTGCTATAAATGTGAGAGAACCAAAGACGGAGAAGGTTCCCCCTGCGACCGCTAATCACCAATTTTTAGAGGTTCCCCTAAAAGATTCGAGAACAAAGAAGAAAGAAAGAACCAAAGACGGGGCTACGCCCTGCGACCCTGGTTCTCAACTCAAAAGGGATTGCGATAGAGGGTGCGGCACTTTTTATTTATTTTTATTTTTCCGCCTGATGTAATTCCTGCTCCGTATCCCGAGTGAGATTGGCTGTTAAAAATTCCTGGGTTTTGGGCAAAGCCATCCGCAACCGAGGCGTATCATCAATACCGATAGTCACCCGGTCAATACACACATCCAACACGTGCCCCCCCTGGTGCCGATCCGCACTCAAAAAATGAAAATGATACCCCGGCACATTGACGGTTTTCAGATAACTGGGTGTCCAAAAACCAACTAAATCTCCAGACACATGGGTAAACTCATGCACAGGTTGACGGGCGGCGGCTTCCACCAAGCGGGTGGGTTCGTCTTGTCGCTCAATCGTTCGGGTTCGCACACTGCGAAATTGTCCGGAAATTTTGATGGCATAAAAGATATTATCGGAAGGTAAAAGGCTGTCCAAATAACGCTGTAATTCTTCGTAGGTAAGGGGTTGGTCTAAAATGGCAGTCCAATCCGCTTGCCAAAACGTGACTGTGGCAAAAGGGGTTTTCACCTCGTCAGCAACCGGGTAGGCGCGGCCATCAGAACGCAATTGCCAAACTTGCCCATCCACGACCACCATTTCCCCGTCTAAATCGTTAAATGTTCCCAACCCAAAATCCCCATAATTTCGCAATTCGGCGATGGTTAAATCCCCCCGATATACCCCTTCGACTAAGGCTCCAATAGTTGAGGTTTGAAACAGGGTTTCTTCGTCAATTTCTAAGTATTCCCGCAGAGCGATTGCCACAATTTCTTCAGGGGTACAGCCGGTTTCCTGACAGCGTTTACGTAGGGCGGCATGGAAGGGCGGGGCAATGGTAATTTGCATGATTGAATTTGGGGGTAAAACTATAGTCATTTTATCGGGTTTTGTCCCTGACCCAAGTGGGGAGCCGTCGCTATAGCAATCCTAAAAGATTCGAGAACAAAGAAGAGAAAAAGAACCGAGTACGGGGGCTACGCCCCTGCGACCCGTGTTGCAAACCCAAAAGGGATTGCTATAGACCATTACCGCTCTTTGAGGATTTGGGGAACTTGGAAAAAGTGGTCTTCGGGAGCCGGGGCACAATCCAGTAATACATCGGTCAGGGTTGCCGGTACCGGTTGATCCGGGCGCAGGACATTAGCCGTATCCACCGCATGCGCCGTTGGCGGGACATCCCGCAAATCCAAGGATTGCACGTCCGCCATGTAGTCCAAAATCGCCCCGAGTTGACCGCTCAATTCCGCAATTTCTTCGGGAGTTAATTCCAAGCGGGCGAGATGCGCCAGATGCGCCGTTTGTTCAGGGGTAATCATGGGCAGGTGGCCTAAATCAAGATGTCAATCGTGGCTCTCCCGGTGGTTTTCAGCCAGTTTTGCGCTTCGATGTAATTGTTGGGAGCCAAACGAATCGCCTGTTGCCAATACTGGGCGGCCTGGTCATACAATTGCTCGGCTCGCTCCGGGTCGTTGGCGGCTTTGGCCTGTTCCGCTTGGTAATGGTAAATAACGGCCACATTGTTCAACGCTTGGGGCATACGGGGGTTCAAATCCAAGGCTTGGTGGTAATAATCCAGGGCTTTTTCGTGGTCGCCGTTGCTGGTGTGAATCAGGGCAATGTTGTACAAAATAAAGCTCCGGTCGTAGGTGTCCTCCTCCAGGGCGAGGGCTTCTTCGTAGTTTTGCAGGGCTTCGGCGTACTCCCCTTCCGCTTGGGCGTTCATGCCATCCCGGTAATAGACAAAGGCGGCTTTTTGTTTGGGCGTAGCGGGCAGAACTTTCAGCAAAATATCCGCCAGCACCGTAAAGGTTTTGTCAATAAAGTTGTCGTTGCGTTGGGAACGGGGCATAGGTCAAGATTCCGTCGAGGTGACATGAACCGTTTTTACCCATTTTAACCGTTTTGGCCGGATCGCCACCCGCACCATCATCGCCGCCATCACCGGCAACCAATGGGTCATATACACCATTGCCCGCAGGGATTCGCCCAGCAACTGCCAGCCCGAACGGGACGGCTCCAACCGGGACAACCCCCGCCAGGTTGAACTGCAAAACAACAGCAACATAACACTGGTCAACGGCCACAACAGGGGGGGATGTTTCGTCCAAATCGCCATCAACCCATCGGGAATACTGGCCGCTGGCAGTAAATACTGACTGACGTAAGTCACCCCCGTATCAAAGCGTTTCCACGCCCCCCACGGCCAGAGCAACCAGGGTCGCCAATAGTCCAAATACCGTTGGTAGCCCCCTTCTGCCCACCGATTGCGCTGGTGCCACAAGGCGCGGAAATTGGTCACGCCCTCTTCCATCACGCTCGGGGTAAAGAGAAATTCAATATCCCAGGCATCCAAATGTAACCGAAACGTCAAATCCAAATCATCGGTCAAGGTGGCCTCATTCCAGCCCCCCACCCGGTGGAGTGCCGTCCGCCGCACAAACTGCCCGTTCCCCCGCAATTCGGCAATGCCCCCCCGCCGCCGCCGTTGTTGTTGCAAAAAGGCATCCAGGATCATCTCCACCCGTTGCCCCGCCAGCCACCAATTCTGCGGCCCGGGCGCAATCGCTTTGCGTACCTGCACGGCTCCCACGTGGGGTTGGGCAAACAGCGGCACAATCCAGTGCAGTAAATCCGGGGACACCTGGGCATCCGCATCAAACACCCCGATAATCTCTCCCTGGCTGAGACGCAACCCCTCATTCAGGGCACCGGATTTGCCTCCCCCCGCCCCGGCAGAGCGATGGCAAACCCGCAGTTGGGGATAGTGGGCACAGAGTTCATCCAAAATTTGGCCGGTGGCATCGGTACTGGCATCGTCAATCACCCACAGTTCATAACAGGGGTAGTCCAGTTGACACAGCGAGCGCACCAGCCGTTCAATCACCGCCTCTTCGTTTTTAGCCGCCACCAACAGGGTCACCAACGGTAACGTCGTCTCCCCGGGCAACGTGGGCTTCACTTCCGGCAAGGCTTTCCCCCAGAGCAAGCGCACCACTTGCCAGCCAATCACGGTGGTTAACGCCCAGACCACCCACGTGCCCCAGGACACCCAATGCAGGGCAATCGTCCCCCCCCACACCAGGGACAAAACCGCAACGGCTTTGCGCCGACGCCCCTGGCCGTAGGCATTAAAATCCTGGGGGGTAGGGTCATAAAATTCGGGTTGCTCCCAAACCTGCTCAACAGCCATAGTCTTTGCCTGTGCCTTTGCCCCCACTATACTATGTAGGCACGACGTTCACCACGCCAACGACGGCATCCGATGCTCGGCCGCACTTTAGATAACCGCTACCACATTCAGCAACACTTGGGTCAAGGGGGGTTTAGCCACACCTATCTGGCTCGGGATACCCGTCGTCCGGGGGAACCTGTTTGTGTGGTCAAACACCTGGTACCCCAAACCCGCAACCCGGAAAACTTGGAACTGGCTCGTCGTCTGTTTCGCCAGGAAGGAGAAATTCTGGAACGGTTGGGGGAACACGACCAAATTCCGCGTCTGCTGGCCTACTTTGAACAGGGGGATGAATTTTTCTTAGTCCAAGAGTACATCGAGGGTATTTCCCTGGAACAGGAACTGGCCGAGTCACCCCCCTGGAATGAAACCCAAGTATTAAATTTCCTCAACGATGTCTTGACCACCCTCACCTTCGTCCACAGCCAGGATGTAATTCACCGGGACATCAAACCCAGTAATGTGATACGTCGGTACAGTGACCAAAAAATTGTCCTGCTGGATTTCGGTGCGGTCAAACGCATGCCCAGCGGCGATACCCCCGCCGATCAGGGCACCATCGGGCTAGGCACCACCGGTTATGCCCCCCTGGAACAAGTAGAAGGCCGTCCCCGGCCAGGCAGTGATATTTACGCCGTTGGGATTATCGCCATTCAAGCGGTGACCGGGACTCATCCCCTGCGCCTTGCCGAGGATGACCAGGGCGAATTACTCTGGCAGGTTCCTGACTTCGACCCCACCTTAACCGCCGTTCTCCGCCGCATGACCCGTCGGTATTACTGGGATCGCTATGACAAAGCCGCCGCCGTTTTGCAGGATTTAGCCACCGTTGAAAAACACCTGTACGTCCCCCCGGAAACGCTCATGTTACCCAAGCCCCGCCCCAATGCGCGCCAGGGGGAAATTATGGTGGTAGATGACCAACCGGAACGCCTGCGCTGGTTGAGTTTAACCTTGACGGAACAGGGATTTACGGTACGCTCGTTGGAAAATAGCACCTTGGCGTGGGAAGCAGTGCAAACCCAGCCCCCGGATTTACTCCTGGTGGAAGCCAGTCTGCCCGGCATGGACGGGTACGAACTTTGTCAACGGTGCCGCAGCCAACCCCAGTTGCAACCTATCCCCGTGATCCTCCTCAGTGACCAAGACCAACCCTGGGCATCGGTAAAAGCCTTCAGTGTTGGGGCAGTGGATTACATTTGCCGTCCGTTCAGGGTGTTGGAACTGATTGCCCGCCTGGAAACCCGTCTCACCTGTGGGCGGATTTACCGAGAAGTAGTCACCCTCCGTCAACAACTCAGCCAAACCCAAGCCCGCCTAGAACTGGAACAAGGATGCCGCCGGGATTTAGAACAAAAACTCCAACAGCACATGCAAAACGAATCGGGAGATTAACCCTCCTGCTATTGCGAGCCTAAAAATACAGCCTTTTTAGGGCACCTCTATTTATTCAAGCAAGCCAAGCATCTCTCCGTTGGCATCCAGAGATTACGGGGAACCAGAGGCGGGGGGTGCCCCCCTGCGACCGCTAATTTCTAATTAATAGAGGTTCCCTTTAGTCATTGTGGGATATTAGACCTCTGGCGTTAACGTTAATAACTCAACTCTAAACCCT
>JAUQVQ010000119.1:0-5268 GCA_039794725.1 Gloeomargarita sp. HHBFW_bins_162 | reverse complement strand
TATTATTCTACTCCTCCCCACTGCCCAAGTAGGCCGCCAAAACCGTAGGATTGGTTTGGATTTCACCGGGGGTGCCAACCGCAAGGTTTTTCCCTTCTGCTAATACCCAAACCTGTTGACACAAAGACATAATCACATCCATATTGTGTTCAATAATTAAAAACGTTAATCCCGTTTTATTCCAGGTTTGAATGTACTCACACATTTGATTCACCAACGTAGGATTGACCCCGGCGGCCGGTTCATCCAATAACATCAATTTGGGTCGGGTCATCAAGCCGCGTGCCATTTCTAATAATTTTCTCTGGCCACCCGACAGTGCTCCCGCATAATCCTGGGCTTTGGCCGCTAACCCCACCGATTCCAGAATTTCCATCGCTGTAGTGCGCAGTTGCCGTTCCTGTTGGGCGACCCGTTGCGGTTGTACCCACAACGGCCAGACCTGTTCCCCCAATTGCCCCGGTGCCGCCAGTAGGACATTGTCCAGTACAGAAAGACGGCTAAATACCCGTGCCACCTGAAACGTGCGGACTAACCCCCGTTGGGCAATCCGATGTTGGGGCAGACCCGTGATCACCTGGTTTTGAAAAATGACTTGACCGCTATCGGGACGCAGGGAACCCGCCAGGAGGTTGAATAGGGTGGTTTTGCCCGCCCCATTCGGCCCGATTAACCCGGTAATACTGCCCGGCGCCACACTCAGGGATACATGGTTTACCGCCGGGAGTCCCCCAAAACTTTTGCACAATTGGGTGGCGGCTAACAGGGGTTCAGTCACGGGCACGCTGGGGCAAACTTGGTTCGGTTTTACTCGATTTTGCCGCGCAACGCAATGCCTTGGCGGTCAATCCGGCTGGTTCGAGCCGACGGAATACAGGTGATCCAGGACATCCGACCAGGGTAAATGCACCCAAAAGGTTTCTGCGCTGCCTAAGGGGCGCACCCAATAACTGCTATACCCCGGCGGGTCGGCGGGCACCCGTCCCCATTGCATCCGTACTAGACGGCAACAGGCTCCCGATAGCAATTCCAAACAATGGTTTTGACCGGGGAAATAGACAACCATTCCTGGTGCCGGTAAGCGTTCAGTGTCGTACATGGTGGGCACCATCGCTTTTAAAAGTATTCTCCAACATCCCTATTTTAGAATTTTTTTATAATTTGTGTTTTTACGATATATAAAGTGGGGTGAGATGGGCTGGGGGTTCGCAGGATCAGGGGAAAGTGGATTGGTAAAGAATTGTAAATAGTGCTGGGATGAACAGTTTTTTCTGCTGGGATGGCTAGGGATGTCCCACAATAGAAAAGCAGAAGCAAGCAAGAACCGAGGTGGGGGACATGAGTCAGCCAGGGTTGCCCCGGATTGGTGTGGTTACGATGGTGCGCTTGGGGCTGTTCCAGGCGGGGTTGGGGATGATGTCGGTATTGATGTTGGGGATTCTCAACCGGGTGATGATTAGTGAGTTGGCGATTCCTCCTTTGGTGGCGGCGGGGGTGATTGCCATGCATCAATTGGTGGCACCGGCACGGGTGTGGTTTGGGCAGATGTCGGATGCGCATCCGTTGGCGGGAACCCATCGCACGGGCTATGTGTGGCTGGGGGCGGGGGCGTTTGCCCTGTTGGCGTGGGGGGTGGTGCAAATGACCTGGCAGGTGGCGGCGCAGATACAGGTGGGTTGGACGCTGGCGACCTGGGCGTGGGTGGCGTTGTTGGGGTTGGGGTTTGCTCTGTATGGGTTGGCGGTCAGTGCCAGTTCGACCCCGTTTGCCGCTCTGTTGGTGGATATTTCGGATGAGGATAACCGTTCGCAAATTGTCGGGGTGGTGTGGTCGTTGCTGATGGTGGGGATTATTGCGGGGGCGATTAGCGGTAGTGGTCTGCTCAAACAGGTGGAATTGGATGCGGCGGCGGATGTGGTGCGCGCGAGTATGAACCGTTTGTTTACCATCGTGCCGTTGGTGGTGGTAGGGTTGGCGGTGGTGGCTACTCTGGGAATTGAACAGAAATTTTCTCGTTATCGTTGGCGCTCCCAAGTGGTGGAGCGGGAGGATCAGATTACCTTGGGGCGGGCGTTACGGATTCTCACGGCGAGTCCGCAAACCGGGTTGTTTTTTAGCTTTTTGTTATGTATGACGTTGGGGCTATTTATGCAAGAGCCGGTACTGGAACCCTATGGGGGGGCGGTGTTTGAGATGCCGATTGCCGCCACGACTCGGCTCAATGCCTACTGGGGGCTGGGAACACTGGTGGGGTTGGGGGTGACGGGTTTTTGGGTTGTCCCGCGCTTGGGGAAACGTCCGACGACGATCGTGGGCTGTAGTTTGGCGGCGTTGGGGTTCATGGGCATTATGTTGGCGGGCTGGGTGGGGCAGGTGTGGCTGTTTACCCTGATGGTGTTCGCGTTTGGGGTGGCGGCGGGGGTGACGACGACAGGAGCGTTAACCTTAATGCTGGATTTAACCTTGGCGGAAACGGCGGGGACGTTTATCGGGGCGTGGGGCTTGGCGCAGGCGTTGGCACGGGCGTTGTCCACGTTGTGTGGCGGCGGCTTGTTGGAGTTGGGCAGTCGCTGGTTTGGGGCAGAGAGTTTTTGGGCCTATGTGCCGGTGTTTGGGACGCAGATTCTGCTTTTGGTGGGGGCGGCCACTTTGTTACGCCTGGTGGATGTGAAAGCCTTTACGCATCGGACACGGGCGGCATTGGGAGAAATTTTGGCGCAGGAGTTGGATTGAATGTCAGGGTGACAGACCGGACAAATCATTTCATTCTCTCTTCTTAGCCTGATTTTGCTATAATGCAAGTCCTGCGGGCGATTAGCACAGTGGTAGCGCACTTCCTTCACACGGAAGGGGTCACTGGTTCGAGTCCAGTATCGCCCATACGAGTTTTACCCGTTTTCATCAGGATTTTGCGGGATACTCTTGTAAGTACGGGTTGGGTACGGTTGGGGTTAATTGGGTCGGTTTAGGTCGGAAATTGGGCTACCTCAATTTGAGCCGCAATCATGTCCCGTGAATGGGTCAAGCTGGATCAGGAGCGAGCCAAGAAAGGAAGCGTCTCCCTTTGGGCGGTGGATGGGATGCTGGTACGACCCTGGCATGGGTGAAGGCAATATAGCAATCCTAAAAGATTCGAGAATAAAGGGAACCTCTATTAATTCATAATTGCGGTCGCAGGGGCGCAGCCCCCGTCTCTGGTTCTCCGTAATTCGGGCATTCTGGCAAGAGAATCTTCCCTTGGCTTCAATAAAGGGCACCTCTAAAAATTGGTAATTAGCGGTCGCAGGGGCGCAGCCCCCGTCTCTGGTTCTCCGTAATTCGGGCATTCTGGCAAGAGAATCTCCCCTTGGCTTCAATAAAGGGCACCTCTAAAAATTGGTGATTAGCGGTCGCAGGGGCGCAGCCCCCGTCTCTGGTTCTGCATCATCTCTGCATTCTCACTAAGAAATTCTCTACCCATTGGAATAAATAGAGGTACCCTAAAGAAGAAAGAAAGAACCAAATATGGGGGCAACGCCTGCGGCGCACTGTGTGGACTGCTCCTGCGACCGTTGTTGCAAGTTCAAAAAGGGTTGCTATTATTAGGAAATTCTTTGCCCGCTTGCGTAAAATGTTGAACCCTAACCAGCAAATTTTTCACGGGCTTGAATACTCTTAGTAAATAGAGATTTTCGGGATTCCACACCAGGGACTCCGGGGAGATTTGGGAGTATCAATACTGATTATGACTACAGTGGGGAAAGACCATTCCCAAAACGGAGTATCATAAAAAAATCCTACGCAAATCGCATCTATGGTCGGTCGGCAACGGTTAATTATCTTGTTGGTGGTGGGTCTGGTTTTGGCCGCTCTGTTGGTGATTACTCGCATCCCGGTTCGTTTGGGGTTGGATTTGCAGGGGGGTGCCCAACTGACCTTGCAGGTGAAACCCACGGCTGAGGTGAAGGAAATTACCCCGGCGGTGTTGGAAGCGGTGCAACGGGTAGTAGAAGGCCGGATCAATGGGTTGGGGGTGTCGGAAGCGGTGGTGCAAACGGTGGGCAGTAATCAGTTGCTTGTCCAGTTGCCGGGGGTCAATGATCCCCAACAGGCAGAACGGGTTTTGGGGGGAACAGCGCAGTTGGATTTTCGCCGCCAAAAACAGGGTACAGACGTACAACAAATTCAGCAATTGTATTTAGTGCGGGAGCAAATTTTGTCCATTCTGAAGCAACCCAATAGTGGGGCTGACCCGGCTCAATTACAAAAAGATTTACAGCAAGCGGATGAGGCTCTGGCCGCTTTTTACGAACCGACCGGGTTGACGGGTAAAAACTTGAAAGATGCCGTCGCTCAACCGTTAGCCGTGGGGAATCAATGGCAAGTGGCGATTCGTTTTGATGCACCGGGGGGGCAAAAATTTGCTGAATTAACCAAATCCATTGCGGGTACAGGGCGGACATTGGGGATTTTTTTGGACAATACACTGATTAGTTTTCCGACGGTGAGTGCTGAATTTGCGGCAACGGGGATCACCGGGGGAGCTGCGGTGATTACGGGGAATTTTACAGCCGAATCGGCCAATGATTTAGCGGTACAACTGCGGGGGGGGGCTTTACCTGTGCCTGTGGAAATTGTGGAAAATCGCACGGTGGGGGCAACGCTGGGGCAAGACAGTATTCAGCGGAGTTATTGGGCATTTTTGGGGGGGTTGATTTTGGTGCTGGCGTTCATGATTATTTACTACCGTTTGCCGGGATTGATTGCTGATCTATCGCTGATGATTTATGCACTATTAACCTATGCTTCATTTGTTTTGTTGGGTGTAACCCTGACTTTACCGGGGATTGCGGGGTTTATTCTCAGTATTGGGATGGCGGTGGATGCCAATATCCTCATTTTTGAACGTACCCGGGAAGAATTGCAGATGGGTAAGAGCTTATATCGTTCGGTTGAGTCGGGTTTTTATCGGGCATTTAGCAGTATTTTGGATGGCAATATCACGACGTTAATTGCGTGTGTATCGCTGTTTTGGTTGGGAACTGGTATGGTAAAGGGCTTTGCGCTCACGTTGGGATTGGGGGTGCTGGTGAGTATGTTTACAGCCGTGACCTGTAGTCGGACGTTTTTACTTTTTGCCTTGACGATTCCCAGTTTACGGCGAGTCGAGTTTTATGCTCCCAAATCGGTGCTCGCCAAAGGGTAGTGACCGGCGAAAAAGCGACTAAACCTCTTGCGTCAATGTGAATAACTCAAGGGAACCTCTATTAATTCATGATTATAATTCAT
>JAUQVQ010000118.1:0-5303 GCA_039794725.1 Gloeomargarita sp. HHBFW_bins_162 | reverse complement strand
CCAGGCAACGGTTGACCTGACGTGGGTCGCAGGGCGTAGCCCCGCCTTTGGTTCTCCAGAATCGTGCGGCGATAACCTGACTTGAGTTAGCTACAGCCAACCAGGCAACGGTTGACCTGACGTGGGTCGCAGGGCGTAGCCCCGCCTTTGGTTCTCCAGAATCGTGTGGCAATAACCTGACTTTACTTGGCTGTAGTAAATACTCTGATTCCTTCCGGTTTAATTTTTAACCGTACCCGTGTTCCCACCGGCAAAATGGGGCCTTGCCGTACCCGGGCGTGCAGTTCGCGACCGGCTTGGGTGCTGATGCAATAGCGGTATTCCCGCCCCAAAAATCGTCCGTCCTGAATCACCATTTCCCCCTGGTCGTCCGGTTCAGGGGTGACGTTTTCTTGAGGAATCATCAATTCACAGGGATTGGAGATGGCCGCAGTGCTCCCTACCCCTAATCCCGCAATTAGACCAATATCGGTTTGCCAGGTGGTGTCGTCGTACGGGGTGGCGGCCAACCAATTTCCCTGGGTGACCAATTCGGCAACCACCCGTGTGGCCGGGTTTTGATACAGTTCGGCGGGGGTGCCGATTTGTTCGATGTGTCCCTTGTGCAAGACGGCGACTCGGTCACACACGGCGAAGGCCTCTTCCTGGTCATGGGTGACGAAAATGCCGCTGGTGCCGGTGGTTTTGAGAATGCGACGAATTTCTAAGCGGAGTTGCTGGCGCACTTGGCTATCGAGATTCGAGAGGGGTTCATCCAGCAGGAGTAGGCGGGGTTTGGGGGCAAGGGCACGGGCTAGGGCGACCCGTTGTTGCTGACCGCCGGAGAGTTGGTGGGGGTACCGTTCTTCGTAGTCTTGGAGCCGGACGAGTTCCAAAACGTGCCGCACTCGCTCCTGGCGTTGCGGGGGGGCGAGTTTACCTAACCCAAAGGCCACGTTGCGCCGCACGTTCAGATGGGGGAATAGGGCATAATCTTGAAAGACCATTCCCAACTGCCGGGCTTCGGGGGGGAGCCAATGGTTGTCCCCGGCTACAATTTCATCGGCAAGGCGAATGGTGCCGGTGGTTGGCGCAATGAACCCCGCAATTAATCGCAGTAAAGTGGTTTTGCCACAGCCGGAGGCTCCCAACAGTCCTAAAATTTCGCCGGGGGGCAAAGCCAAGCTGATGCCACTCAAAGTGTCGTGTTTTTGGCGAGGAAACCGGTAACTGACTTGGTCAAGCTGGAGCAAATGGGCAGAAGTCATGGGCAAATGAATGCACGTTTTGTTGCAAAATTAATTCAATAGTTTTTAGTGTACCTCATGCTGTACCGTTTGCATCGTTGGGCTGGGCTGTGGCTGTGGGCGGGGGTGGCCTTGGCGGGGGTGTTTGCGATCCCCGTTTTGGTGGTCTTAGCGAGCGTGTTTGACCCGCAACCGGACATCTGGCAACACCTGATCGGTACGGTATTACCTGAGTATATTGTTAATACATTAATCCTGGCGGTGGGAGTGGGGTTTGGCACGGTGGCGGTGGGGGTGGCGACGGCGTGGTTGGTGGGGGTGTGTGACTGGCCGGGGCGGGGGTTTTGGGAGTGGGCGTTGGTGTTGCCCTTTGCGGCACCGGCGTATGTGTTGGCGTTTGCCTATGCGGAATTGCTGGAGGTGTTTGGCCCGGTGCAACGTGGGTTACGAGCAATCACGGGTTGGCAAGTGGGGCAGTATTGGTTTCCGAATATCCGGTCATTGCCGGGGGCAATTCTCATGTTTGTCTGTGTGTTGTACCCCTATGTGTATCTGTTAGCACGGGTGAGTTTTCGGCAACAGTCCCGCACGTTGTTGGAGGCGAGTCGGTTGTTGGGGTGGGGAAATTGGGGCACCTTTGTGCGGGTGGCGCTGCCTTTGGCGCGACCGGCGGTGATGGCGGGGTTGGCGTTGGCGTTGATGGAAACTCTGGCGGATTTTGGGGTGGTGGATTATTTCGGGGTGCCGGTGTTTACGACGGGGATTTATCGCACGTGGTTTAACTTTGGGTCACGGGTGGCGGCCACGCAGTTGTCGGTGTGTTTGTTGGTGTTTATTCTGGGGTTGCTTATTCTTGAGTTGTACTCCCGGCGGCAGGCTCGTTACACGCAGACCGGGGGGGGCAAGGTGATGCGGTTACGCCTGGGGCGGGGAGCGGTGGTGGGGGCGTGGTTGGCCTGTGGTCTGCCGGTGGTGGTGGGGTTTGGGCTACCGGCGGGGGTGCTGGTGGACTTGGCGGTGCGTTACCGGCTGGAAACCTTTGATGCGTCGTTTTGGGAGTCGGTCAAGCATACCTGTTTTTTGGCGGCGGTGAGTGCGGTGCTGGCGTTGCTGATTGCCCTGTTTTTGGGGTATGGGATGCGGTTGTTCCCTCGGGGGCCGTTGGTGTGGGCGACTCGTTTGCTGGCGATGGGCTATGCGGTGCCGGGGTCGGTGATTGGGGTCGGGGTGTTGTTGGTGCTGGGCTGGGTGGATCAACACCTGGGGCGCATGGTGGTGGGCGGGACGGTGGCGGCGGTGATTTTCGCTTATTTGGTGCGGTACTTGGCGTTGGCGTTGGGGGCGGTGGAGGCTGGTTTGACGCAGATTGCTCCGGAGTTGGATGAGGCGGCGCAGAGTTTGGGGCATCCCCCCTGGAGTACGCTGGTGCAGGTGCATTTTCCCCTGTTGGCGGGCACGTTGGTCAGTGCGGGGATTTTGGTGTTTGTGGATGTGGTGAAAGAACTCCCGGCTACGATCATCATTCGTCCGTTTAATTTTGATACGTTAGCTATCCGGGTGTATCGCTATGCCCAGGATTCCCGGTTGATGGAAGCGTCGGGGTCAGCCTTGGCGTTGGTGGTGGTAGGGATGATTCCGGTGTTGATTCTCTGTCGGCAAATTGCCCAGGAGCCGGACTGAAAACAAACCGTTAGGTAGGCGCATTGGGTTCCTTCCCTGAGAGTTTCCAAATTGCCGAATAATAGACCTCTTGCATGATTCTTAAATTGTTACATTCACCCTCACCCCCGACCTCCAGAGGGGAGAGAATCCCAAGCCAAGAAACCTTGATTTGTTCAAGGGTTTAGAGTTGAGTTATTAACATTGACGCAAGGGCACCTCTATTTATTCAATCAGGAAAAGAATCTCTCAGTTAGAATCCAGAAATTACGGAGAACCAGAGCCGGGGGCTACGCCCCTGCGACCGCTCATTGACAATTTTTAGAGGTACCCTTAAATTGTTACATTCACCCTCACCCCCGACCTCCAGAGGGGAGAGAATCCCAAGCCAAGAAACCTGGATTTGTTCAAGGGTTTAGAGTTGAGTTATTAACATTGACGCAAGGACACCTCTATTTATTCAATCAGGAAAAGAATCTCTCAGTTAGAATCCAGAAATTACGGAGAACCAGAGCCGGGGGGTGCCCCCCTGCGACCGCTAATCGCCAATTTTTAGAGGTGCCCTGAAGCAAAGGAAAAGTTCTATTGCCAGAATACCCAGATGACGGAGAACCAGAGACGGGGGCTACGCCCCTGCGACCGCTCATTGACAATTTTTAGAGGTACCCTTAAATTGTTACGTTCACCCTCACCCCCGACCCCCAGAGGGGAGAAAATCCCAAGCCAGGAAACCTTGATTTGTTCAAGGGTTTAGCGTTGAGTTATTAACATTGACGCAAGGACACCTCTATTTATCGAAGCAAAGGAAAAGTTCTATTGCCAGAATACCCAGATGACGGAGAACCAGAGACGGGGGCTACGCCCCTGCGACCGCTAATCATGAATTAATAGAGGTTCCCGCAAGAGGTCTAATTTCCCGTTAGCTTCAATCAATAGACGTGCCCTCATTTTGTAATATTTTAGGGTTGGTATATCCGGCAACCCTTATTGCCAATGCAAAACGACTGCAATATAGCAATCCGATTGGATTTTAGAACGGTAGTTTCGGCCAGAGGACAACCCTATGAGCATCCAAAGATTAGAGGGCACCTCTATTTATTCAATGGGGCAAAGAATCTCTCAGTTAGAATCCAGAAATTACGGAGAACCAGAGCCGGGGGGTGCCCCCCTGCGACCACTAATCGCCAATTTTTAGAGGTGCCCTGAAGCAAAGGAAAAGTTCTATTGCCAGAATACCCGGATGACGGAGAACCAGAGACGGGGGCTACGCCCCTGCGACCGCTAATCATGAATTAATAGAGGTTCCCGCAAGAGGTCTAATATAAAATTTAAGAATCATGCAAGAAGTCTAATGGGTATCTCTATTTATTCAAACGGGCAGAGAACTTCTTAGTGAGAATGCAAAGATTATGGAGAACCAGAGCCGGGGGGTGCCCCCCTGCGACCTCTTCTTCTTTTGAGATTTTGTTCCATTTTCAGTTAGGATTACTACAGACATGATCATACCGCTAATAGATGAACCAAGGCCTGATGAATGACATCGGCAGGCACATGGCTCGTTATTTCCGCCTGACCAATTGCTTTTGGCAAAATGAATTTTACCGTTCCTTTTTCTACTTTTTTATCCCAATTTAAGGCCAGTTTAATCGCTTCAATGTCAATCTGAGGATGTAAATGAATTGGTAGTTTGACGTGCATAATTAACTTTTTTTGTCGCTCCGATGCCTGAGTTGACCACCACCCCAGTTGCGCCGCCATCTCGCCTGCGGCGATCATCCCCAAAGCAACCGCTTCGCCGTGGGTGTACTGCCGGTACTGAGTGACGGTTTCAATCGCATGTCCAATCGTGTGTCCGTAGTTGAGCAATGCCCGGACTCCCCCTTCCCGTTCATCTTGACTGACAATGGTGGCTTTTGTTTGGCAGGAGAAGTAGAGCATTTTTTCCACGTCTTGCGCCGACAAATAACGATACTGAGATAGCCGGGTTTGTGATGCCAACAATTCTAGAAATTCAAATAATTGCGGTTCCCAAATCACCCCGTATTTAATCACTTCTGCCATACCGGAGCGGTACTCTCGCACAGGCAACGTTCGTAATACATGCGGGTCAATAATGACGGCTTTGGGTTGATAAAATGCCCCAATTAAATTCTTGCCTTGGGGATGGTTGACGCCTGTTTTACCGCCAATCGCGGCATCCACCATTGCCAGTAACGTGGTAGGAATTTGCACAAAGTTAATCCCTCGCAACCAAGTGGCGGCGGCGAATCCAGCCATATCACCAATCACACCACCGCCCAAGGCAATAATCGTTGAGCGGCGTTCCCAACGAGATTGGGCACAATGCTGATAAATGCGTTCCACCGTTTTCAGCGTTTTATAGCGTTCTCCTGCCGGTAAAATGCAGGATTCTACGTG
>JAUQVQ010000117.1:0-5306 GCA_039794725.1 Gloeomargarita sp. HHBFW_bins_162 | reverse complement strand
GGAACCTCTGTAATAATTAGCGGTCGCAGGGGTGTAGCCCCCGTATTTGGTTCTCCCTAATTTCTGGATAAAGGGAACCTCTGTAAATTCATAACTAGCGGTCGCAGGGGCGCAGCCCCCGTATTTGGTTCTCCCTAATTTCTGGATAAAGGGAACCTCTGTAATAATTAGCGGTCGCAGGGGCGTAGCCCCCGCCTTTGGTTCTGCATAATCTCTGCATTCTCACTAAGAAATTCTCTGCCCGTTTGCATAAATAGAGTCACCCTTTAATCAGTTATAGAAGAATCTTTGGGTTAATCGGCGAGTTCCAACTGCGGCAAATTCCAAAAAGGGCCACTCAACGCCGAAAAAGCGATTCCCTTCACCCGATTACGCACCGCATCTAAGTCCAAATTATTCACCAAATAAATAAAGGGCAGTTCTTCTTGGGTTAATTGCTGAAATTCAGCATAAATAGCCTTCCGTTTGGCTTCATCCAGTTCTTGAGAACCCCGAATCAAAAGTTCATCAATTTTTAATTCCCAGGGATGTACTGTCCAATTCTGAAGCGGGGGTTGTCCCGGTAATGGCCCCTGATTAAACGTATGTAAACTGCCCCGACTGTACCAGATATTAAAGCCACTGTGCGGGTCAATACCACCACCACCAAATCCCCCCAAATAGCAATCCCAATCCCTCGTTTTACCCAAGCGTTCAATGTAAGGATTAAAACTCATTGTCTGCACATCCACTTGCATACCCAACTGAGCTAAATCTTGCTTAATTTGCGCGGCCATTGCCGGTCGGACGCGCCGTTCGATATTCGTCAGTAGGGTAAATTTTACGGGATTCCCCTGATCATCAATTAATTGCCCCTGAGGATTGCGTTGAAATCCAGCGGCGGTGAGCAATTGCTTGGCTTTTTCTGGGTCATACGGATAGACTTTCACCCCGGCGTAATAATAAGGGCTGTTCTGATGAATGGGAGAATTTTGTAAAACACCCAGCCCCCGAAAAATAGTATTTTTCATCCGTTCTCGGTTGATACCATAGGCAACTGCTTGCCGAAAATTGCGATTATTAAACCAGCGAGATTTAATTGGATCAACCAAAGGCACCCCTTTATTGTTCTGGGCACGATTCAGGTTGAAGGCAATAAACGTACTCAAAGTTTCTGCCCCGGAATTAAAAATAGTAAAATTACGGCGTTTAGACTCTTTTTTTAACAACTGAAATGCTTCCGGGGTAACTTCTAAAGCATCTAATTCTTGGGACATGAACCGCAAAAGTTGAGTATCCGTTGATTCAATAATTTGCCAAATTAGCCGCTCAATCCGAGGTAAATTTCTCCCCTGTTCATCTTTTTGCCAATAGTAGGGATTGCGACGAAAAACAACCCGTTGACTAGGGGTAAACCGTTCCATAACATAAGCCCCATTGCCCACAATTTCCTGAACCGGAGTATCCGTACCCCACATGGATAAAAAACGGGGATTGCCCTGCGGGTCGAGGGTTTGGATACCAGGGCGGAGGATGTGAGCCGGTAAAATGGGAATCCCCCCCACAAATCGCAAAAAGGGTGCGAAGGGTTCCGCAATCCGAAATTCCACTTGGCGAGCGTTCAGCGCTTTCACTTCTGGAAATGTCCGACTTTGCCCCACTCGGAGAATATCTTGAATACCGGAAGGAATTTTGGGATTGAGGTAAACGTCTCGATAGGAAAAAACCACATCATCACTGGTCAAAGGTTGCCCATCTGACCAACGCAAATTGTCTCGCAGAGTAAAAGTAATTCGCTTTTTATCCGAGCTAAATTCCCACGATTGCGCCAGAGCCGGTTCTAATTCTAACGTAACCCCATTAGTCTCAAGTAATCCCTCATAAATAAAACCAAAAACACTATAAAAAGAAGTATTCAAGGGATAGTTGAATGTGGCTGGGCCAGACGGCGTGGCAAGTACCAATTGGGGAACTTGGGCGGTGGGATTTTTGAGCGTACAACCCACCAGAGACACACACAACCATCCAAGCGATAAAACGACCCCCAACCATCGTTGCCACGGCTTGGGAAATACGTGCCGGATACCCATAAATTACACTCCATGTGCCCATGAATTATAGAGCAATCTGTTGGGATGTGTTCAAGATATGGCAATGTCAGGCACCTCTAGGGCACTTTTATGGGTTGACGCTAAGGGGAAGAACGCCTGAATTACGGAGAACCCAAGGCGAGTGACCGCTCATCACCTATTTTTAGAGGTGCCCTAGCGAAAATCCAGCAGTGATGCAGAATTCAAGGCGGGGGTTCCCCCTGAGAACTGCTAATTAGCACTTTGATGAGACTGCTTGCTGGTGCCCCGCATACAGCCTGATCCGCCACACCCCCCATTCCTCACGCCTGGAAACTGGAACTGGGGTTACCCCCACTCCGCCTCACCTTCTGTAACATTTCGTTGTAATACGAGTTAAAACTTGCTTAAGCGAAGCATCAGCAAGCCATTTTCTTGGCTTTAATTGAGAATCAATATCTTTTAGTTAGACGCTGGTAGTTTCCAAGAGCGAGGTGGTAAGCGTGGCTATTTTTCGGGATTTTCAGCGGCATCGAGGGCAGAAAACTGCTGATCAGCTGGGCTTTGTCTATCTAGGTGACTTGCCAAATTCTAGGAGGAATATGACCAATTTTAGTGACAATCAAATGCAAAGTTTAGTTCTCTCTCAGGTGCCGGTGGGGGAGCGGGTCAAGATTGTGGCACTTGCTTGTGACGAAGCGAATGCTCGGTTGTTGGGCATGGGGTTGGCTCCCGGCGTGGAGGTCGAGGTTATCAGTCATTTGCCGTCGGGGTCGGTGGTGGTGGCCTATGGGCAACAACGGGTGGGGTTGGGGGCGGCGATGGCGCAGCGGATTGAGGTTACCCAAGTGGCTCATGCTGAGGTGAGCAAACTCCGGACGGCGGCGGTGGGCAGTACGCTCCGGGTGGTGGGGTATGAAACAACCGCTGCGGATTACAAACGCAAATTACTCGCGATGGGGTTAACGCCGGGTACGATTCTGCGGGTGAAACGCCATGCGCCCCTGGGTGACCCGACCGAAATCGAGGTGCGGGGGTTTGCCCTGAGTTTGCGGAAGGCGGAAGCGGATGCCTTGCGGGTTCAAAGCGTGCCAGGAGGGCAATTATGACGAACAAAATCATTGCGCTGGTGGGTAATCCCAACTGTGGCAAAACGACATTGTTTAACGCCCTCACTGGGGCACACCAACGGGTGGGGAATTGGCCGGGAGTGACGGTGGAGCGCAAGGAGGGTGCCTATCGCCATGACGCTCAGACGATTAGGGTGGTAGATTTGCCGGGGATTTACTCCCTCGATGTGGGGGAAATGTCCGGCGGGTTGGATGAACGGGTGGCACGGGAGTATCTGTTGTCCGGGGAAGCGACTTTGGTGGTCAATATCCTGGATGCGGCGAATCTGGAACGGAATTTGTACCTGACGACCCAACTGTTGGACATGGGTGTCCCGATGGTGATTGCCCTCAACATGATGGATTTGGCTCGCCAACGGGGGCTGGAGATTGACCTGATGCGGTTGAGTCAAGGGTTGGGGTGTCCGGTCGTGCCGCTGTCGGCTCATACCGGCAAGGGGGTCAACCGCCTGCGGCAGGTGATCGCTCAGGAATTGGCGCATCCGACCCTGCCAACGGTGCAGGTGGATTATCCGGCGGCAATTGACCAGGCTCTCACGGAACTGCTGGCGCCAGGGCACCGGCGTTGGGATATTCTCAATCGTTTGCAATCCCATGATGCCCAGGCGGAACGGGTGCAGTACCACCGTCAGCACATTGAACGGACATTTGGGGAAGAGATGGATTTGATTATTGCCGATGCTCGCTACACCTGGATTCGGCAGTTGCTTAGCGGGGCTGTTACCCACACCCGTATCGTTGACCAAACTGTTTCGGATCGGATTGACCGTTGGGTGTTGCATCGGTGGCTGGGGATACCCATTTTCCTGCTGGTGATGTATGGGATGTTTTTCATCTCGATTAATGTGGGTGGGGTGTTTATTGATTTCTTTGACCAGGGGGTGGGCACGCTGGTGGTGGATGGTACGGCGCATCTGCTGACGCAACTCCAGGCTCCCGGCTGGTTGATTGGTCTGCTGGCGGACGGCGTGGGGGGTGGGATTCAAACCACATCTACGTTTATTCCCCAAATTGGGCTGTTGTTTGTGGTTTTGTCCGTGTTGGAGGATTCCGGGTATTTGGCACGGGCGGCTTTTGTCATGGATCGTTTGATGCGGCTGGTTGGGCTACCGGGCAAATCCTTTGTGCCGATGATGGTGGGGTTTGGGTGCAATATCCCCGGCATTATGGCGACCCGCACGTTGGAAAATCGCCGGGACCGGTTGATGACAATTTTGATGAACCCGTTTATGTCCTGCGGGGCACGTCTGCCGGTGTATGCCCTGTTTTGTGCGGCCTTTTTCCCTCGCAATGGGCAAAATGTGGTGTTTATTTTGTACACCCTGGGCATTGCGGCGGCGATATTTACGGGGTTGGTGATGAAGGCAACCGTGTTTCGGGGGGAAATTGCCCCGTTTGTGCTGGAGTTGCCGCCCTACCATGTGCCGACGCTGAGGGGGGTACTCCTGCGGGCGTGGGAACGCTTGAAAACCTTTATCACCAAAGCGGGGCGGATGATTGTGGTCATGGTGGTGATTTTGGGTTTATTGAACTCGGTCGGGGTGGATGGCTCGTTTGGCAAACAGGATAGCCAGGATTCCCTGCTGAGTGCCTTTGGGCGGACGGCTACACCTGTATTTACGCCGATGGGGGTGCAGGCGGACAATTGGCCGGCCACCGTCGGGTTGTTTACGGGGGTGTTTGCCAAAGAAGTGATGGTGGGGACGATGAATTCCCTCTACACCCAATTAGCCCAAGCGGAAGCGGAGGATGGGGGTGAACCCCCGGCGGAATTTGACCTGTGGGGCGGGTTAACCGGGGCGGTTGCCACGATTCCTGAGAATTTTTCTAAACTCACGGAGCAAATTTTTGACCCCCTGGGGATGGACATTGTCAAAAGTACCGACGACTTGGAAGCGGCGGCTGCAGCCCAAGAGGTGAGTACCACGACCTTTGGACAGATGGCCTTGCGGTTTGGGAGTAGTACGGCGGCGGTGGCGTTTCTGCTGTTTGTCCTGCTTTATTTCCCCTGTGTGTCGGCGACGGCGGCGGTGTATCGGGAAACCAATCTAGGTTGGACAGCGTTTGTGGCCGCTTGGACAACGGGGATGGGCTACTGGGTGGCGGTCTTTTACTACCAGTTCATGAC
>JAUQVQ010000116.1:0-5427 GCA_039794725.1 Gloeomargarita sp. HHBFW_bins_162 | reverse complement strand
GTTCAGATGTCCCCTGCTTCGGGATAATAGGGTTAGCTCTGTGTTCTGAATGAAGCCTGTGACGTTGAAAGGAACGGTTTACGTCCCCCCGCATCCCCTGATCCAGCATTGGTTGGGAGTGGTTCGGGATCGCCATACCCCAGGGGCATTGTTTCGGCCAGCCTTGGGGGAGTTGGGACGGTGGTTGACCTACGAGGCGGTACGGCGGGATTGGTTGCCTTTGACGGCGACGACGGTGGAAACCCCCTTGGCTACCGCAACCGCTACCTTTATTGACCCAACGGTGCCGGTGGTCTTAGTTCCTATTTTGCGGGCAGGCTTAACTTTGTTGGAAGGGAGTCAAAATTTATTACCGTTGGCGCGGGTGTACCACTTCGGCGTGATGCGGGATGAGGCGACCTTGGCACCGACGGTTTATCTCAATACCTTACCGGCTCGTTTTGACCCCCAGACCCGTATCCTGGTGCTTGACCCCATGTTGGCGACGGGAGGCACGGCGATGGCGGCCTTGGATGCACTGGTGGCACGGGGGGCACAACCCAGTCATATCCGATTGGTGGCGGTAATTGCGGCGCCACCGGCTTTGCAAAGAATTACCAGCCAGTACCCGGATGTGCAGATTTACACGGCGGGGATTGATGAAACCTTGAACGAGATGGGGTTTATTGTGCCGGGGTTGGGGGATGCGGGCGACCGGAGCTTTGGCACGACCAGCGAGCGGGACGAAGCCATGTAAACTGGGATCAGCGTTGCGAGGCGATGGTATGGAACCCCGTGGGGATGGATTTAGTAAAGGGTTGATTGTGGGAACGCTGTTGGGCGGTGTGGTTGGCGGGGTGTTGGGCATCATTATTGCCAATCGGTTGACCGGGGATACTCGCCCCAAATCGGTGAAATCCGGCAGTAGCGGGGGCAATCTCCGGCAAAATTTGGAAGAAAAAATCAGCCAACTCAACGAAACGATTGACCAAGTCCGAGACCAGTTGACTCAGGCGACGGCTCCCGAAGAGGAACCCCTGCCTGCGCCTGTGCAGGAACCGTCGTGAGGGTTGGCGAGTTAGACGTATAAATTCATTACAAACAAGCGACCCCATGCCTGCACCGATTCAACTCACTCCTACGGGAGTCACGATTACGCCGAGGCCTGACTTGACCCTGCGGGGGCGAGTGCTGGTGCCGGGGGATAAATCCATTTCCCATCGCGCCTTGCTCCTGGGCTGTGTGGCGCAGGGAACTACGACGATCAGGGGCATTCTCCCCAGTGCGGACCCCCAGAGCACAGCGCAGTGCTTACGGGATTTGGGGCATGACATTTCGCCCTTGACGGAGGCGGAAGTCCACGTCCATCCCGGAGTATGGCAGGAACCGGCGCAGGTGCTGGATTGTGGCAACTCCGGAACCACCATGCGGTTGCTGTTGGGATTGCTGGCGGGACGGGCGGGGCAGTTTTTCACCTTGACCGGCGATGATTCCCTGCGGGGACGACCCATGCAGCGGGTGATTACGCCCCTGAGTCAGATGGGGGCGCAGATTTGGGGACGGCAGAACCACACGCGGGCACCCCTGGCGGTGCTGGGGCAGACGTTAAAACCGATTCGCTACGCCAGTCCCATTGCGTCAGCACAGGTCAAATCGGCCATTCTCCTGGCGGGGTTGGGCTGTGATGGGGTGACCCAGGTGCAGGAACCGACGCCCTCACGGGATCACACGGAACGGATGTTGCGCGCCTTTGGTGCCGATATTCACTGGGAGAATGGCACGGTGACGCTCCAGGGGGGGGCGCACCTGCGGGGGCAAACGGTGGTCGTGCCGGGGGACATCAGTTCGGCGGCCTTTTGGTTGGTGGCGGGAGCCATTACCCCAGGGGCAGATATTATGGTGACCAATGTGGGGGTGAATCCCAGTCGCACGGGCATTTTAGAGGTGTTGGCAGCGATGGGGGCACAGATCACCTGTCACCATCACCGGCTGGTGGCGGGGGAACCGCTGGCGGATATTCAGGTGCAGGCCAGTGCCCTAACCGGTGTGGCGGTGGGGGGAGCGTTGATTCCTCGTTTGATTGATGAAATTCCCATCCTGACGGTGGCGGCAGCCTTTGCCGAGGGAAAAACGGTGATTCGGGATGCGGCGGAACTGCGGGTGAAAGAGAGCGACCGGTTAACCGCGATGGCGACCCAACTGACCCGCATGGGCGTGACGGTGGAAGAATACCCGGATGGACTCACGATTCACGGGCGTTCACAACCCCTAGTCGGTGCCCAATTACAGACCTACGATGACCACCGGATTGCGATGGCGTTGGCGATTGCCGCTCTCAATGCCCAAGGGGAGTCCCACCTGGCTCCCAGTGCCTGCGTTCAGATTTCCTATCCCCAATTCTGGGCAACCCTCGAAGCGTTATGTACGGTTTAACCCCGCAACCGTTCCTGCACATCCTTCGGGAGAATAATCACCCGCCGACCATTGGGTAATCGTTCCACCCGCCCCCCGGCTTCCAGAATTTTTTGGACAGCAATTGCCTGCACGCGGGGGGTGGTCGCATAGCCCAAAATACTCAGCCAACCAATCACTTTCGCTACGTGACTGTCAGGATTTTCCCGCAAAAGTTCTGCGGAGGTTGTCGCCCGCCGCACCGCCGCTTCACTCTCCGGTGTTTGCCACCGTCTTGCCCAAGCCGCCGCTGTTTCAAAGGAACGAATCGCCGCTTCCCCGTCCCCTAAAAATAACATTTCGTCCGTCCCTCGGTACAGCCAAGGATAATAGGAACCCGGCACCTGGGGGGTTAATTTCTGCATCGCCCGGTCGGCAATTTGAATACTCCGTTCCGGCTCCCCCGCATAAAGCGAACCCGTCGTAGATAAAATTAAATACGCCCGAATAAACCGGGGGTCTTGCCCCAAAATGACCTCAAAAAAATCGGGAACCAACCCATACCCCAACGCCGTTCTCGCCTCATCATCCCCGAAATAAATATTGAATTGGATAAACCAAAAATTCGCCACCATATTATTAAACCCAAACCCCGGCATATTCCGCCACAGACGCAGTTGGGTTTGGGTAATAGCTTCCTGTTGTCGCCAGAGAGGGAGATTATTTTGCTGTTGGGTCGCCAGGAAGGTTTGTCGTTGCATCTGGAGTCCCACCACCCCGGCAAAGGTCACGCAACCAATGGCAATGTTAACGAGGGTCTTGAGCATGATTTTGCCAAAAATGGTGAAGAACCCGTTGCACCACCTGCTTCCAGGGTAGCCCATAGGTACGGGCAATCCGGGCACAGTCCTCGTACTCCGGTTGCACATTCCAGCACTGCCCCGCCTGTTGCGCCACCTTCACCGGCACCGCCCCCCATTCCGTCATCACCGTCACCAGATGCCGGGGCAAAACGCGCCGCTCCTGCCACTGTCGCCGTACCCCCAAGGTTGTGGTTTCTTGCAGGATAATGTCTTCACATCGTTCTACTTCAGTCGGGGAACATAGCACCTGGAGCAACACCCCAGAGCGTCCCTTTTTCATGGTAATCGCCTGCGTCCACACATCCAACGCCCCCGCCCCCCGCAACCGTTCACAGGCATAGGCCAACCCCTGGGGCGACATATCATCCACCTGGGTTTCCAACAGCACCACCGGCTCGGTCAAGGACGATGCCGGGGGCGCCCCCAACCACAACCGCAAAACATTCGCCAGCGGCAAATCCAGACTGCCTGCCCCCCATCCCACCCGCTCCAAAACCAAAGCCGGTGGACGGCCAAACCCCTGGGCTAACGTGGTCACAATCGCCGCCCCGGTCGGGGTCACCAGTTCTTTAGTAATGCCATTATCATACACAGGCACCCGTTTGTGTTGGCACAACTGCAAGACCGCCGGTGTCGGTACGGCCATGATACCATGCGCTGTGGATACGGTTCCCGAACCCAAGGGCAAAGGGGAACAATAAATCTGGGTAACGTTAAAGTAATGCAGACCAATACAGGTCCCGACAATATCCACAATCGCATCCACCGCCCCAACTTCGTGAAAGCCCACCTGTTCCGGGGGAATCCCATGCACAGCTCCCTCGGCAAGAGCCAACTCGGCAAAAATTGCCTGACTCCATGCCTGCACTTGGGGGGGGAGATTGGCCTGGGCTAACATTGTCCGAATTTCTCCCCAATGGCGATGGTGGGGTTGTTCCCCCTGGGGATGCACCTGCACCTGGGTTGCCTGTTGCCCTTGCCGGTGCACTGTATTAACAGTCAGACTAAATTCCAGAGGTGCGGGTAAACCCTGGAGTTGTTGGTGCAATGTCTCTACAGGTAAACCCGCCGACACCAAAGCCCCTAAACACATATCCCCCGCCACCCCGGTGGGGCAGTCAAAATAGGCAATCCGTTCCATCACGGGCGTTGCAGCACCAATACCCCCATTAAACCATTGGCGATGGGATAATGACAGGCACGCAATCCCCAGGCCTGTGCCCATTGCACCTGTTGCGCACCGGGGGGAAAGCTCTGCAAACTCGGCCACAGATATTCATATTCGGCTCCCAGCCCCAACTGTCGCGCCACCGGCACCACCACCTGTTGCAAATACCAAGCCTGCCAGGATCGCAACCAAGGGTCTGTCGGTTGATGAAAGTCTAAAATCGCCGCCCGTCCCCCCGGTTTCAACACCCGCCCGATTTCGCGCAGACAGCGTTGTCGGTCAGGAACATTGCGTAATCCATACCCCATTGTAATAACATTGACATAACTATCAGGGAAGGGTAACTCCTGCACATCGCCCCAGTACCACCGGATGGGTAAATGGGCATAGCGACGGCGCGCCAGGGTCAACATCTGTTCCGAAAAATCTACCCCCCACACCTGCCCGCTGGCGCCGATTTTCGCCGCCAATAGGCCGGTCAAATCCCCCGTTCCACAGCACAGATCCACCCCGACTTCGCCCGGTTGGGGGTCAACCCAAGCAATCACCATCCGTTTCCAGATATGATGTTGTCCCCAACTGAGCCAATGATTCAGCGCATCATAATGCGGGGCAATGTGATTAAACAGGGATTGGATATTCACTGAGTTCATAAAGGTAAGTTCATTCAGATTACCTCTGGGGCACCGCTATTTTTAGGGTATCTCTATTTATTCAAGTGGGCGGAGAATTTCTTAGCACGAATACAAAAACTCCAAAGGGGAACCTCTATAATTCATCATTAGCGGTCGCAGGGTCGTAGCCCCTGTCTCTGGTTCTTCTCTCCCCACCTCAACACATTACAGTCCTTTTGTTGATTATGGGACATAGGCAAAACGGCTCCGACAATTGTCGTCATCCCTTAGGAATTTTAAGGGTCGCAGGGGCGTAGCCCCCGTCTCTGGTTCTTCTCTCCCCACCTCAACACATTACAGTCCTTTTGTTGATTATGGGACATAGGCAAAGCGGCTCCGATAATTGTCGTCA
>JAUQVQ010000115.1:0-5429 GCA_039794725.1 Gloeomargarita sp. HHBFW_bins_162 | reverse complement strand
AATGTCAGCGTGTTTTGCGTTCCGTACGTCACCTGCCGTTGCCGGGTCAAATAGGGAGCCACCTGCTGTACCGAAGGAGCCTGCGTTGCCACCGCTTCCGCATCTTCTAAGGTTAACGTTGCCGCTGTTCCCGCCCCCTGGCTGATCCCCCGCACCCGGGGTGCCCCCGCTTGGACTTGCAACAGATTGGTTCCCAAATTCTGAATCTGTTGCTCGGTTGCAACCTGCACCCCCTGCCCTACCGCCGTCACCACCATCACCGACGCAATGCCAATAACAACACCTAACATTGTTAATACAGTCCGCAGACGATGGGCACCCAACGCCGACCAAGCCATCCCGATAATTTCACCCCAGCCAACCCCCACAGACCGCTGACGTTTCCGCAGACCCATCATCACCGCCGTGGCCCCAAACCCGGAATTAAAGAAGGCAGTTGCGTGCGTGGGCGTTCTCCTCGGGGAAAACTCAGCAGTACCATATCCCCTTCCTTCAGACCGTCCAGCACCACCGTTTTGTCCCGCACACTCGCCCCCGTCCGAATCGGTTGAAACCGGGGTGGGTTACCCGCCACCAAAACCCCCGTCCGCCGTTCCTGCCGCACAATCGCTACCGTCGGCACCACCAGCGCATCCTTGAGTAATCCCACCTGAAACGACACCGCCGTATTCATCCCCGCCCGCAGACGTTGTTCCGGGTCATTAACCGTTAAACGGACTTCAAAACTGTTGACATTTTGTTCCACCACCGACTGCACCGCAATTTGTTGAATCCGCCCGGTGAACGGGTTTTCCGGGTACGCATCGGCAATGATTTTGGCGGATTGTCCGATGGTTAATTGGGGCAAACTGCTTTCCGGGACTCTGGCAACCACCTGGTTATTGGATGCTAACGCCAAGACCGACGAAGATGTCGCCGATGAAACGGTACTGCCGGAAGTGGTGGGGGTAACGAATGCCCCCGGTTCTGCATAAATCCGGGTAATTACCCCCGCAAACGGTGCCCGCAATATGGTGTCATTCAGTTGTGATTGAATCACCTGTAAATTACCTTGTGCCTGTTGGAGTTGCCCCCGAGCTTGGGCAATTTCTTCCGGGCGAAATCCGTTTTTTAGTAAATCCAAAGTTTGTTTCGCTTGATTTAACCGGGCAAGGGCTTGATCCCGTTCTGTTAACGATAATTCAAAACTTTGTTGAGAAATGGCTCCTTGGGCTAAAAGAGTTTGATTCCGTTTCAGGTTTAATTCTGCTTGATTTACCGCCGCTTGCACTTCTTGAACGTGCGCTTGGGCTTGGGCAATTTCTTGGGAGCGATTCCCGGCAAGCAAACGATTCAAATTCGCCTGTGCCGCCGCCACTTGTCCTTTTGCTTGGGTTAATTGCCCTTGTAAATTGGCATCATCCATCGTGGCGAGAATTTGTCCCCGTTGCACCCGATCCCCTTCTCTTACCCGCAATTCCCGAACAATTCCGGCGGTTTTGGGGCTGATATTGATGGTTCGCTCCGGGCGCACTTCACCATTGACTTGGATGGTGACGGGTAAATTTTCACGGGTCACCGTTGCCGTTTTTACCTGCGGTTTTTGGGAACCACGCGGACGGATACCCCACCACCAAATGCCCCCAGCCAGTAGAGCCGCTATCCCCACCAACGGTAGGAATTTGCTGCCAGCTTTCCGCCACATAAGCCCCCCAGCGATCCCGTCATGTCTATCTGCATTTTAGACACGCTGACGTGGAAAATGGGTTCAGTTACTTCTCGATAAACTAAGGGGAACCTCTATATTATTCGACCGGGAAAAGAATCTCTCCGTTAAAATACAGAAATTACGGAGAACCAGAGACGGGGGCTACGCCCCTGCGACCGCTCATTGATAATAGGAAAAATTCTATTGCCAGGACACCCAAATTAGGGAGAACCAGAGACGGGGGGTGACCCCTGCGACTGCTCATTGATAATAGGAAAAATTCTATTGCCAGGACACCCAAATTACGGAGAACCAGAGACGGGGGGTGCCCTCTGCGACTGCTCATTGATAATAGGAAAAATTCTATTGCCAGGACACCCAAATTACGGAGAACCAGAGACGGGGGGTGCCCTCTGCGACCGCTCATTGATAATAGGAAAAATTCTATTGCCAGGACACCCAAATTACGGAGAACCAGAGACGGGGGCTACGCCCCTGCGACCGCTCATTGCTACTTTATCAAAGTAGTTTTAGCCCTAATACTGAATTGCCGTCAGAAATTGTTGCACTTTTGTCCAGCTATGATGGATATAATCGGAACAATCACTACTGATGTGAACTAGACCCGTTTGCGCCCGAAACCAGGTTCGCTGTCGTTTTGCAAGTTGGCGAGTGTGTTTAATAATCAACTCCTGTGCCTGTTCTAAAGTAGAATTTCCCGCCAAATAATTACTGATCTCCTGATAACCTAAGGTTTTTAATAAGGGTAAATTAGCTCCATATTTTTCCTGTAATAATGCCGTTTCCTGAACCAACCCTTGAGCGATCATTGTGTGGGTACGTTGGCGAATCCTTTGAGTTAATTGTTCACTGTCTAAATACAGATATAAAACTGGGTATGAGGGAATATGTCGTCCTTGCAGTTGTGATAAGGGTGTGCCGGTTACGTAATACACTTCCAACGCTCGCAGGGTGCGTACCGAGTCGTGGGGATGAATTTTTTGGGCACTGACAGGGTCAATTTGCTGTAAAAAGTCATAACGTTCGGATTGACTGTAGGTGGATAGTTGTTGACGTAATTCCAGTTGGGGAGCCACCGGCGGGATGCGCAACCCCTGCACCACCGCCTGGAGATAAAGACCACTGCCACCGACTAGCAAAGGAATCTTCCCCTGTGCTTGCAAACGGCTAATGAGGGCGTGGGCGGACTGCTGATACTGGGCTACGGTTACTGCTGTGGTGGGAGCCACCCAGTCAATCAGATGGTGGGGAACCTGCGCCTGTTGGGCAGGCGTGGGTTTGGCCGTGCCGATGTTGAGTTCTTGATAAATCTGTCGAGAATCGGCATTGATAATGACACTGTCTAACTTTTGTGCTAAAGCAATCCCCAATTCAGTTTTACCGGTTGCCGTTGGCCCACTGATGACGATTAAAGCCAGGACTCCACCCCCTAATCAAAATTTCGCTCATTTCCATTTTTAGGGACTTCTTAGCCGTTTTATGGTAAAATTTTAAGAGATTTAAGGTGCATTGTGTTTCACCCCATCTCCAGGAGATTTTAACATGACCGCCACCTACAGTGCTGAACAGATTCAGGTTCTCGAAGGTTTGGAAGCGGTACGCAAGCGACCGGGTATGTACATTGGGAGTACGGGACCCAAGGGGTTGCATCATCTGGTTTATGAGGTGGTGGACAACTCGGTGGATGAGGCACTGGCAGGGTTTTGTACACACATTGAGGTGGATTTGCACCCCGATGGTTCCGTAACGGTGACGGACAATGGGCGGGGGATTCCGACGGGTATCCATGCCAAGACGGGCAAATCGGCTTTAGAAACGGTGATGACGGTACTGCACGCTGGCGGTAAATTTGGCGATGAGAACGGCGGCTATAAGGTATCGGGTGGGTTGCATGGGGTGGGCGTGTCGGTGGTGAATGCCCTATCTGCCGAGGTGGAAGTGACTGTGTGGCGGGAGGGACAGGAGTTTCGGCAACGCTATGAGCGGGGGAAGCCGGTGACGGAGTTGTTGAGTACCCCTTTGCCGGAGGAGCGGCGGGGGACAGCGGTGCGGTTTCGCCCGGATGCCGAAATTTTCAAAGAAACTACTGAGTTTGACTTTGCCACCCTCTCTAACCGTTTGCGGGAACTAGCCTATTTGAATGCGGGGATTCAGATCAGTTTGCGGGATTATCGGAAGGAGTCGCCTCGCATTGAAACCTTTTGTTATTTGGGGGGGATTCGGGAGTATGTCAGTTATCTCAATCGGGATAAACAACCTCTGCATGAGGAGGTTATCTATGTACAAGGGGAACGCAATAATGTGACGGTTGAGGTGGCGTTGCAATGGTGTGCGGATGCCTATGCAGACAATGTTTTAGGGTTTGCCAATAATATCCGGACAGTGGATGGAGGCACCCATTTAGAGGGCTTAAAAGCGGTACTGACCCGTACCATGAATAACCTGGCTCGTAAGCGTAATAAATTGAAAGAACAGGATGCCAATTTAGCGGGGGAACATATCCGCGAAGGCTTAGCGGGGATCATTTCGGTCAAGGTGCCCAACCCGGAATTTGAGGGACAAACCAAAACAAAATTGGGGAATACGGAAGTCCGGGGGATTGTGGATTCGCTGGTGGGGGAAATTCTCACGGAATTTTTAGAAATGCGTCCCCAGGTTGCGGATGCGATTTTGGATAAAGCCATTCAAGCCTACCAAGCCGCAGAAGCGGCACGGCGGGCACGGGAATTAGTCCGCCGGAAATCGGTTTTAGAATCCTCAACGCTCCCCGGTAAGCTGGCTGATTGTAGCAGCCGTGATCCAAACGAGTCCGAATTATTTATTGTGGAAGGGGACAGTGCGGGTGGCAGTGCCAAACAGGCCAGGGATCGCCGCTTTCAGGCCATTCTCCCCCTGCGAGGCAAAATTATCAATATCGAAAAGACGGATGATGCCCGGGTGTACAAAAATGCGGAAATTCAAGCTCTCATTATGGCGATTGGGTTGGGGATTAAGGGGGAAGAATTTGATGTCAATAAGCTACGCTACCACCGGGTCATTCTGCTAACAGATGCGGATGTGGATGGTGCCCATATTCGGACGTTGCTGTTAACATTTTTCTATCGCTATCAACGCCCTATTATTGAGATGGGGCATATCTATATTGGTTGTCCGCCGTTGTATAAATTGGAACGCACCCGTCCCCGCCAAGTGATTTACTGTTACAACGACCGGGAATTGGAGCGGGTTAAACAGGAATTGCCCCCGAACACGAACTACACGATTCAACGCTTCAAAGGGTTGGGGGAAATGATGCCGGAACAACTGTGGGAAACGACGATGAACCCCGAAACTCGCACTCTTAAACAAGTGACGATTGAAGATGCCGCCGAAGCGGATCGCTTGTTCACGATTCTGATGGGGGATCGGGTGCCGCCTCGGCGAGAGTTTATCGAAACCTATGCTTCCCAGTTGAGTTTGGCGGATTTGGATATCTAGGATATCTCTGGGAATTGGCAACAAGGGTTCCAAGGGGGCAGTTCTCCGTAATGTCTTGATTCTGGCTAGGGGATTCTTTATCCGATTGAATAAATATAGGTTCCCAATTGCCAATGAGCAGTCGTGGGGCACTGCCCACCTTCGGTTCTTCAGAATCAATTCATAGTAATCCCTTTTGCGTTTACAGGGTCGCAGTCTCTGGTTCTTCTCACTTTTTTTGTTCTTGAGGGCACCTCTATTTATT
>JAUQVQ010000114.1:0-5455 GCA_039794725.1 Gloeomargarita sp. HHBFW_bins_162 | reverse complement strand
GGTAGGTAATCAGATAGCGTTCGATTAAATACTTATCCTGTTCATCAATCAGGGCGGCAAAGGTCACGAGATTCAACTGTCCATCGGGGGCAATCAGGAAGTGTTGGACATTGCCAGCGAGTTTGCGAACGGGAGCCATGATTTTGGCATCGAGGGTACGGGCGGCACGGCGAAATTCCAAACCGACACGGGGGTCAACAACCCCTCGACGATACTGAGCGATTGAGAGTTTCAAGTTAGTAATGATAACCGCCAATTACGCAGTAGATTAATGTTGCCATTTACCCTCAACTTAGCAAACAGAGCAATGGTAATATCCAACATCTGCAAAGACTTAGAGATAATCTTACTCCTTCTGCGAAAGCACCCTATAGCCTGCGTGGCGTAGCCATGCCAATGTCTGTGATCTGAATTGTTACGTTCAATAGACCTCTTGCATGTGTCTCGAATGCAGTTTGAATAGAAAATGTCAACCCCCAGTTTTTGTGGAACTTATAGCCATGTGAATATCTAGGCATAAATCACTCCCGCAAGAGGTCTATTATTCTTCGTTTCTGTTTTTGTTGCTACATGATGAGCCGAGGGGTGTTGCGCTAATTCTTGGTCATAGACTTCATAATTATCAGTACAATAAACAGTGACATCCCACACTGATAGTCGTTCAAGTAATCGGTTTAATGTTTCACGATAGCCAAGCGTGTCCGTAGGACATTTACGACCTCCCAATTCCCAGTCAATAAGTCGCCCATGATCACGGTCATAAGCCTTCCAGACCCAAACTTTGTTTTTTTTGACCCGATAAAATGCCACATTTCATCCAGTTCAACAACCACGACAGAATCGGGAGCAGGTTTTTCATAGTTGGCCAAACCAAAATCCCGAATCCAGTTGAGGATAGATTGTGCTGAAACATCTAACATTTGTGCAATTGCGTTCATGGACAAGCCGCTTACATAGAGTAAAACAGCCTCCAGTTTCATCCAGAGAGGTTTACCTCGGTCGAGATTGGTTGTTGTAAATTGGTAGTGGCAATTTTTACATTTATATCGTTGTTGTCCACGGATGAATCCATTTTTGACTACCTGGGCATGGTTGCATTTGGGACAGTTTGGCTCCATGGAACTAATCCTCAATTCGTATATACAAACTCATTATATCATTCTTTGATTGAAACTCTCATTTTTAGAGGTACCCTTTATAGATATCAAATAGGCTCAGAGGGCATCCGCCAGCGTTGGTTCTCCGTACTCTCTGGGTTTTAACTAAGAGTTCTTTGCCCGTTTGAATCAATAGAAATGCTCTCAAAGAACACAGTTCACTGATTCTTGGTGATATTCATCACGCTGAGCCAGGATTTTCCTGCCTACAGTGAAATTACTAACATCTTTCAGGAGTTTCAGGTTATGTCACAGTTACGGGAGCAGATTGTGCAGGCGGTGCGCTTGTCCCTGGCTCTGGCGGCCACCATTGCGGTGGTTTGGGGCATACAAATTCTGCGGCAGGGATTTGTTGAACAGGTGAGTTATCCCCATACGTCGGTGACGCAACCGGCCACCTATCAACGCTGAGATTGACGGAGAAATTGCCCCAACCGTAGCCCCTGAGCGATGCCTTGCAAAAACAGCAGGCCAAACCCGATTAGGGGCAGCGATTTCACCCAGTAACGGGGTAAACCGCCAGGGTCGGGGGATTGTTCACCGATGCGCCATGCTGTGAGGACCGGGGGAATCGTGACCCACACCAGCAGGGCGACAAACGGCAAAAGGAATAAAAGGGTTCCCAGCAGGTCAACCCAGGCGCGGCGGCGTTCTGACCAGCGATTAAACAGTACATCCACCCGCACATGGCCATTGTGGTACAGGGTGTAGGCCGCCCCCAATAGAAAAATGGCACTAAACAGATACCACTGCAATTCCAAAAAGGCGTTCGACGTGAGGTTCATCCCCAGCCATCGCCCCAGATAACGCCCTAGGACGTTCCAGGCACCCACCAGCACCAGCAGGGGCACCAAGGCCATTGCCATCCAACCCGCCCCCAGCGTCAGACGATTGATGAGCCGTTGCGCTCGTTGCCAATACTGCATATCAATTGCCCATAAGCGGTCGCAGGGGAACACCCCCATCCTGAATTAGGTGCCCATGTATTTTAGGATACGCCCGTTGTCAGGGTTGGTTCAAGATTGTTAATATGATTAATGCGTTTGCAATGGGGTGTCGCCAAGTGGTAAGGCAGCTGGTTTTGGTCCAGCCATTCCGAGGTTCGAATCCTTGCACCCCAGTTCCCCCGATTTACCCGGCAAAATTCCCATGAATCGCCCCGTTCTCGCTCTCGATTTTGATGGGGTGCTCTGCAACGGGTTAAACGAGTATTTCACGATTAGTGCTTATGTTTATAAAGAATTATGTCCAGATATTGGCTGTACCAGTAATTTGGAACCGTTTCGGGAGTGGTTTTACCGTCTGCGTCCGGTGATTACGCATGGGTGGGAAATGCCACTGCTCCTGCACGGGTTGGTCACGGGTGCGGATATTCAAGAAATGGCAAGGCACTGGCCGCAGGTGCAACAGCGGTTATTGTCACGCACAGGCTGGTCAGCCAACGAGTTGGGGCAACGGGTGGACCGGGAGCGGGATGCCTGGATTGAGCGGGATGAAGCGGGCTGGTTGGCTTTGCATGACTTTTACGCCGGGGTGGTGGCACGGGTGCAGGACTGGTTGGCAGGAACTTCCGTGCAACTGGCGATTGTGACAACTAAGCAGGAACGGTTTGTCCAAGCCTTGTTCAAGGGCATGGGGGTGACTTGGCCGAGCGAATGGCTCTACGGAAAAACGCTTGCCCAGCCCAAAACAGCAATTTTACAAACATTACACCAACAGTACGGGGTGCTGGGGTTTGTGGAAGACCGCTGGGAAGCCCTCACCGCCGTACAACACATACCGGCATTACAAACCATTCCTCTGTACCTGGCCACCTGGGGCTACACCACGCCGCAACAGGTGGAATTGGCGACCCAGGTGGGGATTCAGCCTCTGACTCTGGCGGAGTTTTGCGACCCCCACTACCCCTGGCATCGGGGCAATGATTAGTAAAACCTGCAATTATTCATACAATTTGCTGTTTGATATAAGAAAATTGTATAGCAATTGTAGAATAAGGGGGATGACAAATCCCTAACAGTCCTGGTACATTGTATTCGTGTGAGGAGCGAACCAGTGAGAGGGCTGAGACGAAACACGGCAAGTCGTCAGCTCTCTTTCTGGTTTTTAGGGTTTTTTGCTTTTTGCCACCCCAGAGCGGTTCCGGCTAGATGCTAAAATTTGGGTGATTGGTGGGTGGGGACTGACGATGCACCTGCAAACCCTCAGCCAGCGTTACGCCCAAGGGGAAAAAAATTTCTGCCGCCTCGACCTCGCCGGAGCGGATTTGAGTGGCATTATTCTCGCCGGGGGGGATTTGCGGGGTAGCAATTTACAGGGAGCCAACCTGCACGGAGCCAATCTCAGCCGTTGCCGTCTGGACGGGGTCAATCTGCGGGGTGCTCGTCTGACAATGGCGAATCTGCGGCGGGCTAATTTGCAAAACAGTAATCTCAGCTTATGTTCCCTAGTCTGGAGCGATCTCAGAGGTGCCAACTTGCAAGGGTCAAACTTACAAAGCGCTATCTTAGACCACCCTCGTCCCCATATCCCCCGCTGGGCAATGATGCTGTTTAATCTAATTATTGTTATTACGGTAATTGTACTTTTTATATACGGCCGCTGGGGAGCGGGATTGGGGTTGCTGGGCTTTGGGGTGCTGGGGAATCTGGCGGCGATGGGGTGGCGCAGTGCCACGGGAGCCAATTTACGGGGGGCTGACCTCCGGGGAGCGAATTTAACCGGGGCGCAACTGGGGGGGATGTATTTACTCTCAGCGTATTGTCAACGAGCCATCTTACCCAACGGTTGGCGCTACCAATTTTGGCTCAATTTATTCCCGTGGGACTGACCATGAGTACTGCTGACTCGATCACCCAAGCGGTACAAAATTTATACAATACTTACCCATTCCCTCCGGAACCGCTTACGGATGGCGCTCCCCCTGGTTATAACTGGCGGTGGTCGGTGGCGGCGGCGCATCATTTTACGTTGGGATGGGTGCCCCAAACGTGGCCGCAGGTGCATATTTTGGATGCGGGCTGTGGAACGGGGGTGGGGACGGATTACCTAGCTCATTTGAACCCTGATGCCCAGGTGACGGGCATTGACCTGAGTGAAAAAGCATTACAAATTGCCCAAGAACGGGTCAGACGTTCTGGGGTTGCCCACCGGGTCAAGTTCCGCCAGCTCAGTCTCACGGATGTCCAGCAATGTTCTCAACAATTTCAGTACATTAATTGTGTGGGAGTTCTGCATCATCTTCCCGATCCGCAAGCGGGGTTACGGGCCTTGGCAGAGGTGTTGGCGCCGGGGGGGTTGATCCATATCTTTGTCTATGCGTTGTGGGGACGCTGGGAAATTCGTCTGATGCAAAAAGCGATTGGGTTCCTGCAACCGGCGGGGGATTATCAAGCTGGGGTAGCGATTGGGCGACAGTTGTTGGCGCATTTACCCCCGGACAATCGGCTGGTGCGGCGGGAACGGGAACGTTGGGCATTGGATAACACGCACGATGCCACCTTCGCCGATATGTATGTTCACCCTCAGGAAATTGATTACACTGTACAAACATTGTTTGATTTAATTAACGATTCAGGTTTGGAGTTTTTGGGGTTTTCTAACCCTCGTTATTGGCAGTTGGAACGATTGCTTGCCCCGATGCCGGAGTTATTGCAAACTGCCCGAAATCTGCCGATACAAAAGCAGTACGAATTGATGGAAGCTCTTGACCCGGAGTTAACCCATTTTGAATTTTTTTTGGGGCGACCCCCGTTGCACCGTTGTCCGTGGGATGAGAGTAGTTTGCTTCAGGCCATGCCAGAGCGTTCCCCGTGCATGATGGGTTGGCCGGGTTATTCTCTATTTGATTACGATTATCAGCCGGTGGATTTGACCCCAACCGAACACGAACTGCTCTCGCACTGCACCGGGAATGTGACCGTATCGGAGGTATTAAACCGTGTACCCACAGCAACGGTAGCCCAGGTGCGGGATTTACACCAACGTCAGTTGCTTTGGCTCAAATGTTGAGGGAACAACGGAAAAATGAGAGTTTCAAGCAAATAATTTCAAGCGGGCAGAGAATTTCTGAGTGAGAATGCAGAGATGACGGGGAACCAGAGGCGGGGGGTGCGCCCCGGCGACGGCTAATTCACACTTTTTAGAAGTGCCCTGTAATTATTGGTGGTGCGATGGTGCCATTATCATCAATCCGTTGAAACTCTCAATCTTTGTAGGGTACCTCTACGGCAATCCGCAAAGGTTCCAGGACAAAAAATGAGGGAAAACCAGAGGTGGGGCTAGGCTCCGGCGACCTC
>JAUQVQ010000113.1:0-5462 GCA_039794725.1 Gloeomargarita sp. HHBFW_bins_162 | reverse complement strand
ATTATTCACCCCGACGGTAAAGTTGCATCCCCCCACCAGGAGAGCCAGCCCTATACCCCACCCCAGCCGTCGGTGTTGTACCATGATTGACCCCCAACACATATCATTCCCTGCATACTGTAGCAAAAGCCCTGCCGTCATTTATGCGTTACCGGATTCGCCACGATTTGACCTATACCTATGCTCAGCCGGTGCAGTTGTCGCCCCAGATTGTGCGCCTGCATCCCCGTTGTGACGCAATGCAAACCGTGCAGGAATATCATTTAACCCTTGATCCGGCGCCCCTGCGCTGTTATCAAAACCTAGCGATAGATGGCAGTACGGAAACGCAGGTGATTTTTAGCCAGCCAATTAGTTCGTGGCAGATTCACATGGAAACGGTCGTCATAACCCACCGGGACAATCCCTTTGATTTTTTATTAGAACCCTGGGCGGTGAGTTTGCCGATGAATTATCCCCACACTTTATTTCAGGAATTGCACCCCTACTGGGAACCCGTGTCTGACCCGGTGGCGGTGGGGTTGGCGCAGGAATTGTGGCAGGAAACCGAAGGGCAGACGTTAGCTTTTCTGAGCCAGTTGAACCAAAAAATTTACTACGAATGCACCCACCTGATTCGGCCAACGGGGGCGGCTTGGCCTGCGGGCATCACCTGGCAAAAAAAACAGGGTGCCTGTCGGGATTTAACGGTTTTATTCATGACCGTGGTGCGGGCAATGGGATTGGCGACCCGATTTGTCAGCGGCTATCACGAGGGCGACCCGGATTGGCAACACCGGCATTTACACGCTTGGGCGGAGGTGTATCTACCGGGGGGCGGCTGGCGGGGGTTTGACCCGACGCATGGGTTGGTGGTGAATGATCGCTATGTGGCCTTAACGGCGCGGCCTTATCCCCCCGATACGGCACCAGTAACGGGGTTGATTTTAACGCCGGGCGTGAGCAGTCATCTGGATTACAAAATTCACATTCAAGGGTTATAGCCAAACCACAAAGGTTGACATAACTTGGGTCGCAGGGCATTGCCCCCGTTGTTGCTCTTTTTTGTTCTCGAATCTTTGAGGATTGCTCTATATTAGGCACCTCTAAAAATCGTAAATTAACGGTCACAGGGCATCGCCCCGTCTCTGGTTCTCCGTAATTTGTGGATTAGACCTCTTGCATAATTCTTAAATTGTTCTATTCACCCTCACCCCCGACCCCTCTCCCAGCAAGGAAGAGGGGAGAAAATTCCAAACGGGGGCTGTCGCCCCTGCGACCCTTGTTTCACATGCAAAAAGGACTGCTATAGACCTCTTGCATAATTCTTAAATTGTTCTATTCACCCTCACCCCCGACCCCTCTCCCAGCAAGGGAGAGGGGAGAAAATCCCAAACGGGGGCTGTCGCCCCTGTGACCCTTGTTTCACATGCAAAAAGGACTGCTATAGACCTCTTGCATAATTCTTAAATTGTTCTATTCACCCTCACCCCCAACCCTTCTCCCAGCAAGGAAGAGGGGAGAAAACCAAAACGGGGGCTGTCGCCCCTGCGACCCTTGTTTCACATACAAAAAGGACTGCTATAGACCTCTTGCATAATTCTTAAATTGTTCTATTCACCCTCACCCCCGACCCCTCCCCCAGCAAGGAAGAGGGGAGAAAATCCCAAACGGGGGCTGTCGCCCCGGCGACTCTTGTTGCCAATTCAAAAGGGATTGCTATAGATAGAAATTCCCTTATCATTGACAAATTCGACGAGAGAGTGCCATGATGAGGGCGTTCCTAACCCAATAAATATGAGGTAATCAACGATGGAACTAGAATTTTTGCTTCTTGGATTGGAGCCTTTAGCGGCGGTGACGGTGGGTGCAGGAGCAATCATCGTTGGTGGCGGGGCGTTGGCCTTGTCGCCAGCTTTCGGACAAATGTTGGGCAAGCCGGAACTGGCGAAAGAATTGCAAGAATCAGGGCGTTCGATGGTGAAAACTGGAATCATTCTCAGTATGGATGCCTACGAAAAAGTGCAAACGGCGTTGACTGAAACCAGTACCAAGGTAAGCCAGTTGGTGGAAGAAGCCAAAACGGAAGCGAAAAACGCCCGGATGCAACAGGAAGTCTCCGCCGCCAGTTAACCCCTTGCGATGCGGCGACGGGTTGGGTTAATTGGATTAGGCACCCTGGCAGTTACGGCCTGTCGTCGGAACCAAGCTCCTGCAGTCATTACGCAACCCCGTATCCAATGGCGGGTAGTGACCAGTTGGCCGACTGCTTTGGATACCCTGTTTGGCGGGGTACGCCTGTTGGCAGAACAGGTCAAACGAATGACGGACGGACGCTTTACCCTCACGCCCTTTGCCGCAGGGGAGATTGTCCCGGCACTCCAGGTTTTGGATGCGGTGCGCTCGGGGACGGTGGAAGCGGGGCACACGGCCAGTTACTACTACCTGGGGCAAAACCCGGCCTTGGTGTTTGGTACGGGACTCCCTTTTGGTCTGACGGCGCAACAGCAAAACGCCTGGTGGTATGCAGGCGGCGGATTAGAGGCCATGCAGGCGGTGTACCAGGATTTTGGGATTCTTAATTTCCCGGCGGGGAATACCGGGGCACAGATGGGGGGGTGGTTCCGGCGGGAAGTCGTCAATGTCAACGACCTGAAGGGCTTAAAAATGCGTCTGCCCGGTCTGGGCGGCAAAGTCATGGGACAACTGGGTGTGAATGTGCAGGTTTTACCCGGCAGTGAATTGTTCTTGGCCTTGGAACGGGGGGCATTGGATGCCGCTGAATGGGTGGGTCCCCACGACGACCTGCGTTTGGGATTGCATCGGGCGGCACGCTACTATTACTATCCCGGCTGGTGGGAACCAGGGCCGAGTTTAGAATTGCTCATCAATCGCCAAGCCTGGTCACAACTGCCTGTGCATTACCAACAAGCCCTACAGGTGGCGGCCTGCGCGGTGAACCTGGCGATGCTTTCCCAGTACGAAGTGCGTAACCAAGAAGCCCTGCAAAAACTCACGGCGCAGGGAACCCAACTGCGGCGGTACAGCGACGACATTCTCACCCGAGCCGCCCAGATCACCCAAGACCTCGTAAATGACCAAAGCCGCCAAGAACCCACCTTCGCCAAAATTTACCAATCCTGGCAAAAATTTCAAACCGATAGCCTCGCCTGGGTCAAAACCCATGCCCTCAGCACCATCTTGAGAGTGCGGCAACCTTAAGCGGGATACTTCCCCCAAATACCCCGCACCTGAGCGATAATAAATGCTTAACCTGAAGGAATCCCGCATTGTGTTAGCTGAACGTATTACGCAGGTGCAACCCTCGGCCACCCTGGAGATTACTGCCCAGGCGCGAGCCATGCGTGCCGCCGGTTTGGATGTGTGTAGTTTTGCCGCCGGTGAACCGGATTTTGACACTCCCGCCTTGATCCGTGAGGCGGTGAAAACCGCCTTAGACCAGGGGAAAACCCGCTACGGTGCCGCCGCCGGGGAAATGGTTCTGCGGCAGGCGATTGCTCAGAAACTGCACCAGGACAATGGCCTCAGCTACCAACCGGAGCAGATTCTGGTTACCAACGGCTGTAAACAGGCGATTTATAACCTGATACAAGTGTTGGTGCAACCGGGGGAGGAGGTGCTGATTCCCACGCCCTACTGGGTGAGCTATCCGGAAATGGTGCGCTTGGCCGGGGGCATTCCCGTATTTATCCCGACGCCCCGAGAAACCGGCTACAAACTCACACCGGCGCAACTCGCCCAAGCCATCACCCCCCGCACCCGCGTATTGATTCTCAATTCCCCCAACAATCCCACCGGCGTGGTGTACACCCGGGCGGAATTAGTGGCCTTAGCAGACGAAATTCTCCGCCATGACCTGTGGGTCATTGCCGATGAAATCTACGAAAAATTAGTCTATGACGAGGCCGAACACGTAAGCATTGCCGCCCTGGGCGAGGAAATCTCTGCCCGGACGCTGGTGTGCAATGGGTTTGCCAAAGCCTATGCCATGACCGGGTGGCGGGTGGGCTATGCCGCCGGAGCCACTGCAATTATCAACGCCGCCGTTACCCTCCAGGGGCATAGTACATCCAATGTCTGTACGTTTGCTCAGTACGGTGCCTTGGCCGCTTTGCAGGGTTCCCAGGAGGAAGTACACCGGATGCGCGATGTATTCAGCCAACGACGGCAAGTGATGGCACGTGCATTACAACAGATGCCGGGGTTAGTCCTCGCCCAACCGGCGGGTGCTTTTTACATCTGGGTGGACATTGGGGCGACAGGGTTGGATTCGGTGTCTTTTTGCCAGCAGTTGTTGGCACAGTATCAGGTGGCACTGGTGCCGGGGCGGGCGTTTGGGGATGACCAGCACGTGCGGTTGTCCTACGCTACGGATATGACCACGATTGAAAAAGGCATGGCTCGTCTCGCCGCCTATGTTGCCAATCTCACGCCCCTATCGGTGGGGGAGGGAAAGCGGTAAAATGAACTACAGTTTGTCCGTAGGAACCGCTGTCGTGGCTGTCCCCACTGTTGCCGATACCAAACGGGCGTTTTACCAATACCATGCCCGCCCCATCCATTCGGTCTATCAACGGGTGGTGGAAGAACTCTTGGTGGAAATGCACCTACTCCAGGTCAATGTGGCCTATCGCTATCATTCTCTGTATGGATTGGGGGTGGTGACCAGTTTTGATACCCTGATGGCGAATTACACGCCGACGGCGCATCGGGATTCGATTTTTCAGGCTCTCTGTCGGGCGTTGCACCATGACCCCCAGACCCTGCGGGCGGATGCGGAACGCTTGAAAACTCTGGCACAAGGCGAAAGTGGGGCGGCACTGCGGGCATGGTTGGCGCACCCGGATACCCCTTTATCCACCGACGACCCCCTGCAACGGGAACTACTGAGTTGGCTGACTCCCCCGCCGCCCAAATACAGCCGGTTGGTGGGTATTGGGTTGTTTCGTTTGGTGCAAACTCTATGGCCTGACCAGGAAGACCAATGGCTACCGGCAGTACGCACCCTCGCGCAAGCCCTGAATCTGGATGCAGAAAAAGTGGAGCGGGATTTAGACCTATACCGCAGTACCCTGGAGCGGCTCACCCAAGCGCAGGCGGTGTTGGCAGATATTCTCAAAGGCAGTAAGGCCAAATCCAACCCTGTGTTGCCAGAAGTCCCCACTTCATAAAGGCTTGTACCATCCATCCGAGGAGAACAAACTATGGCTACCAGTCGCCGGGTTGAACGGGTTGCAGAGTTAATCAAGCGGGAAATCGGCCAACTTCTGCTCAGTGGCATCAAAGATGACCGGGTGGGTCAGGGTTTGGTCAGCGTCACCGAAGTAGAAGTATCAGGGGATTTGCAACACGCTCAGGTGTATGTGAGTATTTACGGTTCCCCGGAAGTGCGGGCTCAAGCGATGGCGGGACTGCAATCGGCCACCGGTTATGTGCGTTCCGTGTTGGGACAACGGGTGCGT
>JAUQVQ010000112.1:0-5471 GCA_039794725.1 Gloeomargarita sp. HHBFW_bins_162 | reverse complement strand
GGCACCGGGGGCAATTCCGCCGCTTTGAGGGCTAAGCCACCCAGTAACAAGGGAATGCCGTAGAAAAACCCAGCCAAGTTCAATGTGGGCATATCCGCAAAATACGCTCCCAATCCCACTAGGGTTAAAACCGAACCAACTACTAAACCAATGCCACCGAGGGGAAGCCGTTGCAGTATTTGCGGCATGAGTAAACCTGATTTTCCGAGAATGTGCAGACCAACCAGGGATATAGCTTAACACAGGATGAGGAACCGCCGATCACGGTGTGCATCAGGGTAATGCCATGGGGGTAGCTCTAAAAATTGGCGACTTGCGGTCGCAAAGGCACCGCCCCCATCTCCGGTTCTCCGTAATTTGAGCATTCTGGCAATAGGACTTCTGGAGGTGCCCAGCAATTTAATTCACAAAAGCGAGGACATAGATCAACACAAACAAAATAATCCAAATCACGTCCACAAAGTGCCAGTAAATTTCCGCCATTTCCACACCCACGTGTTTTTCGGCGGTGTAATGATTCGGTATCCGGGAACGCCACATAACGCCCAAAATTAACAAAATTCCCACCAACACGTGCAGACCATGAAACCCCGTCATAATGTAGAAACAATTGGCAAACACATTGGTGGTTAATCCATACCCCAACGTGGCGTATTCATAAGCCTGCCCCGCCAAGAAAATAATCCCCATCAGTGCCGTGATTCCATACCATTTTCGCAGTCCCGCCACATTCCCCTTTTTGATCGCCACATCCCCGTAATGGATGACAAAGCTACTAGAAACCAGAATCACCGTATTAATGGCCGGGAGAATCAACTCAACTTCGGTGTCCTCCGGCGGCCAAGCAGGAAATTCTGAACGAAAGATAAGAAATACGGCAAACAATGCCCCAAACATCAAGGATTCCGATACCAAAAATGTGAGCAGACCAAACATCCGAAAATCATGATGTTCGTGGTCGTCATGATGAGCTTCCTGGGGTAGGGTCAATTCAGTGGGAGTCGGTGCAGTCGTCATGGGAATTACCTCTTAGGAATGAGCAGGAGTTGTTGGCATTTCCTGATGATGATTCAAACCATAATCGTAAGGGCCATGCGTGACCACCGGCAAACGATGCCAATTTTCGATAATCGGGGGTGAATCCGTTGTCCATTCCAGCGTCAACGCCCGCCAGGGGTTGCCACTTGCCTTTTCGCCCCAACCCCAACTCCAAATCACGTTCACCAAAAAGGGAATTACGGAAAAGGCCAAAATAAACGCCCCAATCGTACAAATTTGATTAATCTGGGTAAATTGTGGGTCATACATTGCCACCCGCCGAGGCATTCCCTGCGTCCCCAGAACGTGCATCGGTAAAAAGGTTAAATTCGCCCCAATTAAAGTTAACAGAAAATGCACTTTCCCCAAGGGTTCATGCAACATTCTGCCGGTCATTTTCGGGAACCAATGGTAAATCGCCGCATACAAACCAAACACCGAACCCCCAAACAAAACGTAGTGGAAATGCGCCACCACGTAGTAGGTATCGTGCATGTGAATATCCACCGGAGCCGTACCCAGCGTGACCCCACTCAAGCCACCCACCACGAACATAATTAACAACCCAATCGCAAACAACATGGCGCTGGTGTAACGGATTTTGCCCCCCCACAAGGTTGCCGTCCAACTAAAGATTTTTACCCCCGTTGGCACCGCCACAATCAAGGTAGAAACCGTGAAAAACATCCGCATCCAGGGGGGAGTGCCACTGGTAAACATGTGGTGAACCCAGACAAATAAACCAACAAAACAAATCACCATGCTGGAACCCACAATCGCTTTGTAGCCGAAGATGGGTTTGCGGGCATGAACGGGGATCACTTCCGACATGATGCCAAAAATCGGCAAAATCATCAGATACACCGCCGGGTGGGAATAAAACCAGAACAAATGCTGGTAAATAATCACATTACCGCCCGCATCAGGTTTGAAAAACGACGTACCAAAGTTAATATCAAACAGCAACAAAATTAACCCAATTGCCAGTACCGGCGTCGAGAGCAAAGCCAGGATAGACGTCGCCATCATCGCCCAACAAAACAAAGGCATTTTATCCCAGGACATACTCGGCACCCGCATTTTCACCATCGTCACGATGAAATTCACCGACCCCAAAATTGACGAAGTCCCCGCCAAAATGATGCTTAAACACCACATGGATTGCGCCGTATTCGCGGTGATTAAACTCAACGGAGGATAGGATGTCCAACCCGCCTGCGCCCCCCCAAATAAGAAACTTCCTACTAATAACAAACCCGCCGGGGGCAACATCCAAAACGCCAGGGCATTTAACCGGGGAAACGCCATGTCCCGTGCCCCAATCATCAGAGGCACAAGAAAATTCCCAAACCCCCCAATCGCCGCCGGGACAATCCAACCAAAAATCATAATCGTCCCGTGATTGGTTAGTAAGGCATTGTATAAATTTGGGTCAATCACATCCGCATCGGGGGTGTAGAGTTCAGTACGCATCACCACCGCCATTAACCCGCCGATCAAATAAAACACAAACGAGAAAACTAAATACTGAATCCCAATCAGTTTGTGATCCACATTAAAAGTGAAATAGTCATACCATTTCCAGGCCGTAGGATGATGGCCACTGGCTACGGGAAATTCACCGGAAACGGGGAGTTGCGCTTGTGCCATAAACGTGGTTCCTCAAGTACGTGTTCTAAATGACTAGTGCTCCGTGTGAACGGCTACGGTTTTCGATAAATCCGGGTTCTGGGCAACGAGATTTTCGGCTAACCATTGGTCGTATTCCTCCTGGGTGTGAACATAGACACGAGTGCGCATCGCACCGTGATACCCGCCACACAATTCCGCACAGACGATGGGATAATCCCCCACTTTAGTTGCGGTAAAGCGCAGTTCCGTATCCTGACCGGGAATGGCATCCTGCTTCAGGCGAAATTGGGGCACCCAAAACGAATGAATTACATCGGCGGCTTTGATGTTTAACTGCACACTTTTGTTCACCGGAATATGCAATTCCCCCGCCGTAATGCCTTCAGGGTAATTAAAAATCCAAGCGTACTGCATCCCGGTGACAGTTACGATGACATCGGGTTTACCCGCCCCGCCCAACCCATACTTGGCTTCAAATTCCGGAGTCGGTTCACTCATTTCATCACTGACCAATTGTGCTTTCATTTCGTGGTGATGATGATGGCTCATCAACAGGTGATTACCACCACCGCCCCCCGCCGCAAATCCACCCATTTCCGTAAAGACTTCCACACTGTAAATCCCCAACACAATCACGATCACGGCGGGGATCAGTGTCCAGTAGGCTTCCAGGGAAAAATCCCCTTCCAACGGTACCCCGTCCCCCTCATCCCCCGGACGTTGGCGAAACTGAATTGCAAAGAAGATGATGGTGCCTGCTACTAACAAAAATAAAGCCGTGGCAATCATCAACATCAGGTTAAAAAAGTTGTCCACCAACGGAGCTTGCACCGAGGCTTGCTCTGGGAAAAAATGACTATTATTGCCCACCCAAACTGCAATCAGGGTGACCAAAATTCCCACCGTAAGCGTCCAAATCGAGGCTGGCAGTTGTTTCATGGGCAAAACCTAGCGTGCGCTCGGACATTACTGGTTGTAGCACGGGGGTTCCCCAGAACTCAGGAAATCTCTAGGTATTTTTAAGGTTGTCGCCAAAACCGCACACTAACGGGGAAACCCGCTACTCGTCATGGCAGGGATTGCTCCATTACGGAGGCAGTACCCGGCGATAACCCTGGGTCAAGGACCCTTACGCTTGCGAAGCGGTTTGCCCCTGATGGACTCGATAAATTTGCCGCAGTGTGCCGTTAATAAACCGATGGCTGTCTTCCCCACAGTACCGTTTGGCCAGTTCCACCGCCTCATTCATAACAATTTGCACCGGCGTTTCTAGGTAAACCAATTCGGTTGTTCCCAAGCGTAAAATATCCCGTTCCATACGATGCAACCGCTGAATTTGCCACCCCTTAATCCCCTTTTGCATGAGAGCGTCAATCTCGTCTTTGTGTGCCTGCCAGGTGAATAGCAATTTCTGGGCGAATTCCTGCACTTCCGCTTGCCCCGCTAAATAAACCCATTCCGGCAAGTGGGTGGCCGCCCCCAGATGGTTAATCGCCGTGCGGGTGGCTTCAATGGCCTCGGTCAGATGCGCCTGCGCCGGGGGAGATTCCAGGGACTCATAGGCCCGTTTGAGGCTACTGCTGGCCTGTTCTAAGGTATCTTCCAACTCCTGGGTTAATGCCCGCAGTGCCGTTAAGATCAACTCTGCCAACGGTACATCGGTTGTGGGGGGCATCTGGCTCAACCCCAACAACGCCAATTCCCGTGCCACCCGCCGGGGTTGCATTAGACGTGCTCCGACTGAACCAGGGAGTCCGGGCGACCCGCCATCGTGGGGTTAACAATGCCCCCGGAAATCAGGAGTTTGAACGCCTCTTCCACCGTAATCGGTAGGGGCACCACATCCCGTTCCGGCACCATCGCATACCAGCCGGTCGCCGGATTGGGCGTGGACGGGATAAACACACTCACCAACCGTTCCTGACGGGGCACCGGCAACGACCGTTCGATCACTTCCCCCGGCGCCCCCGTAACAAACGCCACCGCCCACACATCCCGCCGGGGATATTCCACCAGCACCACCCGGCTGAACTTTTGGCTGGAATCCCGCAGAATGGTTTCCAACAGTTGCTTCAACGTTTTATAGACCGACCCCGCCAGGGGAATTTGCTGGACGATTTGCTCCCCCAGATTCAACAACCACCGCCCGGCGATGTTGCGAGCCATTAACCCAATCAACAAAATGCCCAACAGGGGTACGGCCAACCCCACCGATAAATTCACCAAATCCTGAAGCAAAGGGGGCAAACTTAGGGGGTTCAATTGCTTGGGAATCCGAGTCAGCAATTTTACGACCCAACTCGCCGTCACAAAAGTTGCCCAAATCGTCGTGGCGAGGGGAATCACCACCAACAACCCGGCGATCAAATCATTCTTCAAATCCTGCCGCCACGTGGACATAAGCCGTTCAGCCCTCTCGGATGGATAATTGCCAGCGCAATCGTGTGCATGACATTACCATAATTTCGGTCAGTGCAAGCGGGACAACACATAATCCGTCAAATCCAGCAGGGATTGCCGCGCCGGGGACGGGGGCAAGCCACTCAAAAAGGTAGCCGCCACCTGGGCGTACTCCTGGGCCATCTGCCGGGAACGCTCAATGCCACTGCCGAGGCGCACCAACGCCACCGCCTGCTCCAAATCCCCCGGTTCACTGAACTTGCGCTCGACCAAGGTGCGTAACGCCGGAGTTTCCTGCAAGGTAAACAACACGGGAGCCGTGAGATTCCCCTCCTGCAAATCCGAACCCGCCGGTTTGCCCAACACCGCCGTCGAAGCCGTGAAATCGAAAATATCATCCA
>JAUQVQ010000111.1:0-5506 GCA_039794725.1 Gloeomargarita sp. HHBFW_bins_162 | reverse complement strand
AGCGGTTCTTCACCGTCCGCATGCAACACCCCATCAAAATCCAAAAACAACAGCCGCTGCATACCCCACCCCAAGCCAACCCGCTCCCATTGTAGCCGAGCGTTTTGGGGGTGTACGATTGGCCGAGAACTACCACAGAGCAGTGCTTAGCAACCCAAGTGCTACCTACTGGGCGCCTCCGGCAAACGGGCAGAGAATTTCTTGGCCAGAATGCAGAGATTACAAAGAACCAGAGACGGGGGCTACGCCCCTGCGACCGCTAATATAGGGGTGCCCTATTGAAGCCCAGGGAAAATTCTCTTGCCAGAACGCCCGAATTAGGGAGAACTGCGCCCCGGTAAGCCATTCAAACCAACTGTGCGAATAAGGTTTCCGGACGCAACACAGCAAGAGTTTTCCCCTGCCAAGAGACCAATCCAGACAATAACTCCCGGTAGCGGCGTTGTAACTGCTGGGGCAGAGGGAGAACCTGGGGGTGTTCCGGGGTGAATATGCCTTCCAAAGCCGTGACCACCAAAGCCAGCCGCCGGTTTCCCACGCCGACCACAACGGTAGTGAACGGGCGATATTCCCCCGCGGCCAAGCCGGTTAGCCCCAAAAATTCGCCCAAATCCAACACCCAATACAACTGTCCCAGGCGATTCACCACCCCCACGAGTGCTCCGGGCACCCCCGGCATCGGACAGACATCTTGCGGAGTAATCTGGGCAACCGCCTGCACCTGCGCCGCTGGCAAAGCCAAGCGCACCTTATCGCCCACCTGCACGGCAAAATACTCAGAAATGGCTGGGGTTACCATGACTCCTGGGCTAACTCCTCCCGCAGAACCTGCTGATAAATCCAGGGTAGCAGGGGGGTCAAGCGATTCGACTCCCGACCGTAGCCCAAACTGGTCCACGTGGTGGATAATTCCCGCAAGACCGGCTCGAGTTTTCCCTGACGGAGCGTCTTGGCAACGTTCACATTCCAAGCAGTGGGGTCGCTGAGCCACCGGTACACCACCTGATCCTGAAATTCCGGGGCAAAATTAAACGTCCCGCTCTGCTCCTGGGGATGGTACCGCTGGGCTTTTTCGTACCAGGTCGTTGACAGCAGTTGATACCGCCCCGCCGCCGTCGAACACCAACCCGGTCGGATCGGCACACAGTGATCCGGATGCTGGCTCAAACTGCGGACATGACTGCCGCCGTAAATCCGGCTGTAGGCACCGGGGCCGTAGGCTTCACTCACCGCAATCGTCCGCATCAATGCCCGCACGTAGGGGTCGCCCCCCCGCATCGTCAACGGTGGCGCCAACCAACGGGTAATGATCTGAGGCCGTGCCAGAGGCCAGCACCCCACCCCCAAACCCAACAGCAATGCCACCCAAAACGAATGGGAACGAAACCGAGCTGAGCTTGATCTTCCCTCCATCACATCACTACGCGTTTGCGCTACATCAACGGTACAAGGACTGTAACCGGCTACCCCCCAAAGACACCAGCCCTCAGGACATGGCCTGGATCACGTAGTCAAAGTAATCGCTGGCCGCCGCCGCATCGTCCGCATCCAACAGCGCCAGGGCAGCGGTTTTCAGACAACGGATCGCATCCGCCATCCCCACCACCGGCACCCCCAAGGAGTTGTACATTTCCCGCACCCCAATGAGGCCAATGCTCTCGATGGGTTCTTTGTCCCCCGCCACAATGCCGTAGGTAATCAACCGCAGATACCAACCGTAATCCCGCAGGCACAAGGCTCGCTGCCGCTGACCGTAGGCATTCCCGCCGGGTAAAATGTAGTCCGGGTGCAACTGCCAGAGTTGTTGAACGGCTTTATCAATAATTTTTTTCTCATTCTCAGCCAAAGTGCTGGCGATCCGCAGGCGTTGTTCCCCGGTAGCCAGAAAATCCCGAATGGACTGCAATTCCCCGCTGGTCGGGTAACGCAATTCCTCATCCGCATTCAAAATCACTTGTGCGACTAAAGCCATATGCCAAAACCTCGTTAGTACAGCCAAACAAACCCACCTGTTCCACTTTAGGAAGTAACGGCCCCCTCCGGCAAGGGGTTAGGGCAGGATGGGAGTCGGTGCCGGACTGATTTGGGGAGCCGGTTTTTCGGGAGCTTCTTTGATGATGTACACCGACTGGACTTGTCTTTGGGGCATAGGCAGGGCTTCTATTTTACCGGTGTCAATGGTGTAAACCACCACGTCAGCTTTAAGCGTATTGTTTTCCTGCTGGACAAAAACATTACCCCGCAGGGTAATAATCCGCCGCCGGGTATCGTACTCGGCCATATCAGACACCGCATCCACCTGCCGACTGGGATACACCATACGGACATTCCCCCGGGCAATAAAAATTCCCGAACGAGCGTTCGCCTCCTGGGTATCCGAGGTAATGGTGAGTGGCCCCCCCCGATTGGGTGCCGGACTGGGTTGCGCCGTCAAGGGAACAATGGCTGTGAGCACCAGACCGCAACTTCCCATCAGCGCCAGGGCAAATCCTTTCATAATAGTTACAACAACACTACTGCTTATGATAGATGACGCATTCCACCCTGGGTCAGTGCCTACTCATCAGCGCCAGCGATACGGATGCCGGGAAAACGGTGGTGACGGCGGCACTCGCTCTGGTGCTGGGCAACGTGGGAGTAATGAAATTGGTACAAGCGGGCACCGGCGACCGGGAATATTATCAACAGGTTTTGACTCTGGAGCAAACCCCCACCGAACTCAACCCCCTGGCGTTTGCCGCACCCTTGGCTCCCCCCTTAGCGGCGCAGCGGGAAGGGCGGGACATTGACCTGGCCTGGGCGTGGCACAATTTGACCCAACTGCGACAACGCTATCCGCTGGTGCTGATTGAAGGGGCAGGGGGGTTGGGGTCGCCCGTGACCTGGGAATGGACGGTGGCCGACTTGGCGGCGCAATGGCGGTTACCGACGGTTTTGGTGATTCCGGTGCGGTTGGGGGCGATTGGGCAAACCGTGGCACACGTCGCTTTCGCTCGGCACGCAGGGGTACCCTTGCAGGGGGTGGTGTTGAACGAGCGAGAACCACTGACTCCTGCCCAGCGGCAGGACTGGGCACCCGTAGGCTTGATCCAACGGCTGACCGGCGTACCCGTCTTAGCCCAGTTTCCCTACGTAGCCGATAGTACCGACCCAGTGTGTCTCAAGCAGGCTGCTCGGGCGGGGGAGTTAGGCGAATTAGCCTCTGTCCTAAAAAATCAGCCCAAGGGTTACCCCACCGCAAATAATGTGGTTAAATCGGAAGGGAATGCCAAACCGTAGGGCGTTATGACCAGAAAAGTTTTGGTGATTGATGACAGCCGGGTAATTCGGATGCGGGTCAAGGACATGATGCCCCAAGAAGGTTTGGAACTGCTAGAAGCCCGAGATGGGGTCGAAGGCATGAAAATGATCCGGCAACATCAACCCAATTTAATTTTGTTGGATTTTATCCTGCCCAAAAAAGGAGGATGGGAAATTTTTCAAGAAATTCAGCAGGATGCCCATCTTCAAACCATTGCTCTGGTGATTATGTCGGGGCGCAAAGAAGAAGTCCTCGAAAAAATCCCGGAACCGTTTGATTATTTTGCCTTTGTTTCTAAACCGTTTGAAAAAGCCGAATTGTTTGAAGCGATCCGCTTGGCGACTCGATTTGCGGCGGAACGGCTCAAACGTCAACAGGTTGCCCCCACGCCAACCCCAGTGAGTGCCGATGTGGAAGCTCGGGTGCACGCCCTAGAAACCCAAGTTGCCCAACTGAGAAGCGAATTGCACTCCCTGCGAACGTGGATACAAGAACGTTTAGGAAGTTGAGCAAACCGAACACCCTTGGTTGCGAATTGGGTTCATTGCAACCCTAAAGGATTAAAAAAAAAGAAATTAAAGGGTACCTCTAAAAATTGTGAATTAGCGGTCGCCGGGGCGCAGCGCCCGACGTTGGTTCTCCGTAATTTCTGGATTCTATAGCAGTCCTTTTTGAATATGAAACAAGGGTCGCAGGGCGTAGCCCCGTTTTAGTTTTCTCCCCTCTCCCGTTCTGGGAGAGGGGCAGACGGGAAAAAAAACATCACTGCTGTTGTGATCTCATTTATGATTGCTATATCAATCTACGCTCTCAAAAATTGCTAATAAGCGGTCGCCGGGGCGCAGCCCCCGACGTTGGTTCTCCGTAATTTCTGGATTCTACAGCAGTCCTTTTTGAATATGAAACAAGGGTCGCAGGGCGTAGCCCCGTTTTGGTTTTCTCCCCTCTCCCGTTCTGGGAGAGAGGCAGACGGGAAAAAAGCATCACTGCTGTTGTGATCTCATTTATGGTTGCTATATCAATCTACGCTCTCAAAAATTGCTAATAAGCGGTCGCAGGGGCGCAGCCCCCGTCTCTGGTTCCCTCTAATCTTTGGATGCTCATAGGGTTGTCCTCTGGCCGAAACTACCGTTCTAAAATCAAATCGGATTGCTATAAATACCAGGTTCCCTATTTTTGGGACGCAAGCAAAAATGGTTTGATAACCGTACTAATCCCTTTTGAATTGCGAACAGAAGTCGCAGGGTCACCGCAGAAATACCCAATTGTCGCCGAATTTGTCACCCTTTGCGGACGCAGATCAATCGCTTTTTTCAAGGGAAAATACGTTATAATTTGGGGCGAATACAGAACGGGTTATTGCTAACCGTGTTTGACGAAGTGCTGGCCAATGCGGGAACGGTGTTGGGGTTGGGTGTGGCAGTTGTCCTGGTGGCTCCCTGGGTGCGGGGGCTGGGCATCTGGGGTGTAACCGTTGGCGTGGCGGCTTTGGCGGGCACCGGAGTTTGGTGGGAAATGGGCATGAACCTGCCCGGAGCCATCGCCGGAGCAGGGGCGTTTGGGCTGGCGGGACTATGCCTTTGGCCGCAGGTAGACCGGGCAAATCGTAACCACCACCGGCAATTTACCCAAATGGTTACCGAGTTGCTCACCGGGCAACGGGCGTGGGAGCGGGCGACTTTAACCCAGTTGTTTCGCCTCGCTCCCCCGGAGGAATTGCCCCGTCTGCGTGCCACCGTGCGGTATATGGCTGAACAACACCCGGAACTGCGCTCGTTACTCACGCCTTTTCTGGAGGACGCATGACCCGTGCCAAGGTGTATGTGGTGTGGCGAGGACGCAGACCCGGTGTGTATCGGACGTGGGATGACTGCTGGGCACAGGTGCGGGGGTTTAGTGGAGCGCAGTACAAAAGCTTTCCTGACCAGGCAACTGCCGACCGAGCGTTTCGGGGAAATGAGGTGAATTTATCAACCCCTACCCCCCGTTTGGAACCGGGCTACGTGCGCCAAAGTTACAGTGTGGATGGAGCCTGTTCGGGCAATCCCGGTGTGATGGAATATCGGGGCGTTTATACCGATACGGGTGAGGAGATTTTTCATCGGGGTCCCTATCCTTTGGGAACGAATAACATTGCCGAATTTTTAGCGATTGTTACCGCCTTGCAATGGTGTGTGGAACGGGGCTGTGATTGGCCGATTTACT
>JAUQVQ010000110.1:0-5510 GCA_039794725.1 Gloeomargarita sp. HHBFW_bins_162 | reverse complement strand
GTTTCATGCCCCAACCGCCGACTTAAAATGGCGGTTTCGATATATTCTCGGTCTTTGTAGCCGTTACAAATTAACAGGGGAGCCGCTTCTTTTTGTCCTGTAGGCAGGGTGGATAACGCAATGAGTAATTCGGGTTTTGACCCCGCCTCTAACCCAAAATGATAGGGTTCCCCAAACTGCACTAACGCCTCAACTAAATGCCGTTGTTGATTGCATTTAACCGGAAAAACTCCCCGATAAACGCCATTGTAATTATACCGGGCAATCGCTTTGGCAAAACAGGCGTTTAACCGTTCAATCCGATTTTGTAAAATATCAGGAAAACGAATCAGCAACGGAAGCTGGATATTGCGTTTCTGCAAGGATTGCACCAATTCAAATAAGTCTAATGAACCGCCCCGTTCCCCCATCGGCGATACCGTCACATGACCGGCGGCATTGATGGAAAAATAGGGTTCTCCCCAGCCTTTAATCCGATACAGTTCTTCGCTGTCTTCGATGTCCCAATCGGTGCCGGATGCGGTGGCCGGAACGATCAACGCCGTGTCTGTGGTCATGGATGACTCCCCTAAAAATGCCGCCAACATCACAAATTTTACCGGTTCGCCGCTAAAATGGTGGCAACTTGCGTAGATAGGCCAACGATGCAATGAATAAATACGGGCGATGGTGGTGGGGCTGGAGCATTGGACTTGTCCTGTGGGGTGGGGGCGCAGTTGCCCGGGCTTTACCCCCGGAGTCGGCTCCCGAAGCGGTGAAAACCTTTGTCCAGCGGTTGGATGAAGCCATTAACCAACGCAATGCGGATTCGGTACTGAATTTATACAGCAACAATTTCACGCACGGGGATGGCTATGACCGGGAAGCCCTGGCGAAATCCTTAACCCGGCTGTGGCAGCGATTTCCCAACCTCACCTACCGCACCGAGTTGACCGATTGGCAACCCCAGGGGCAAGGGTTTGTGGTGGAACTGCGGACGAACATTGAAGGCACAGAAATGCAAAAAAACCGCCAATTTAACCTCACCAGCACCCTGAAAACCCGCCAAATCCTGGTGCAGGGACAAATCCAACGCCAGGACATCCTCAGCGAACAAACCCAACTCACCTCGGGCAAGGAACCGCCCCAGGTGACGGTGAATGCGCCCGATGTGGTGGCTCCCGGACAACGGTTTGATTTTGATGTGATTGTCCAGGAACCGCTACGGGACGACCAGGTTTTAGGCACAGCCGTCACGACACCCGTTACCCCCAGCCAGCTCCTGGAAAATCCCCGCCTGTCGCTGGAAGTTTTATCCGCCGGGGGGCTGTTCAAAACCGGCCAGGCTCCGGATCAGCCCGGTAGTCAGTGGTTGTCGGCCATTCTCGTGCGTCAAGGTGGAATTACGGTGGTGACGCGGCGGTTGCGGGTGGGCACCCCATGACGGTACCTCTGGTTCAGCCTAATGCGGCTGGGCTAGACCTGATTTTGCCCCCGGAACTGGATTGGCAGCATCTACAAGAACTTCTGCCGCAGTACTTTCGCATTACCGAATCCTGGTGGTCGGCGTCATCCCCGGTGCGGGTGGTGGCGGGCGGGCGGGTATTAGACACGGAACATCTGCAATGGTTGACGGATGTACTCCAAAAGCAGGAATTGATCATTACCACGGTACAAACCGAGGTGCGGGCAACGGCGGTGGCGGCGGCAATGGCGGGCTATTCGGTCGAGCAGGGGATGGTTGCCCCGGTGACGGCATCGGATGCGGCTCCAGCCTTGTATCTGGTACATGCGGTGCGTTCGGGGGTGGAAATTCGGCATCCGGGCACGGTGGTGCTGGTGGGCGATGTGAATCCGGGCGGGTGCATTGTTGCGGATGGGGATATTCTCGTGTGGGGGCGATTGCGGGGGGTGGCGCATGCGGGAGCCAACGGGGACACGCAGCGGGTAATCATGGCTTTGGAAATGGCGGCAACTCAGTTACGCATCGGGGAACAGGTCGCTCGTGCCCCGACAAATGCGGCCTTTTACCCGGAAGTAGCCTGTGTCCAGGGTAATGCGATTGTCCTGTATCCGGCACGGGACTTTGGCAGAACGGCTCCAGGGGGAGTATTCTGAGAGAAATTAAATTCATTACCACGTAACGGGTATGGGGCGCATTATTGTCATTACATCGGGGAAAGGGGGGGTCGGCAAAACCACCACGACGGCGAATTTAGGCATGGCGTTGACCCGCATGGGACGCACGGTCGCCCTGATGGATGCGGATTTTGGTCTGCGGAATTTGGATTTGCTGTTGGGGCTGGAAAATCGGGTGGTTTATACGGCGTTGGAGGTGTTGGCGGGGGATTGTCGGTTGGAGCAGGCGTTGGTGCGGGACAAACGGCAACCGGGTTTAGCCCTCTTGCCTGCGGCACAAAACCGTAATAAAGATGCGATTACGCCGGAGCAGATGCAGAAATTGGCCGCAATGCTTGCCGAAAAATTTGATTATGTGCTCATTGACTGCCCGGCGGGGATTGAATCCGGGTTCAAAAATGCCATTGCCCCGGCGCAGGAAGCCCTGTTGGTGACCACGCCGGAAATTGCCGCCGTGCGGGATGCTGACCGGGTAGTGGGGTTGTTGGAGGCGCACGGGATTCGCAAAATTGCCTTGATTGTCAATCGCATTCGCCCCCAGATGGTGCAGGCGAACAACATGATGTCGGTAGCCGATGTGCAGGAGATTTTGGCGATTCCCCTGGCGGGGTTGGTTCCCGATGATGAACGGGTGATTATTTCCACGAACCGGGGGGAACCGTTGGTGTTGGAGGCAAATTTGTCCCTACCGGGGATTGCGTTTAATAACATTGCCCGCCGGTTGGAGGGGGAAAAAGTGCCACTTTTAGACCTCGATGCCCCCTACAATACGCTTATAGGTCGTTTGCGCCGTTTCTTTAGCCGGTGATATGTCTGTACTAACGGTGATTCAGGAATTTTTAGAGCGGCTCTTTCCCCGTACCGGCGGCAGTCGTCAAGAGGTGAAACGGCGGTTGCAATTGGTTTTAGCCCACGACCGAGCCGATTTAACGCCGGAAATGTTAGAAAAAATGCGCCAAGAAATCGTAGAAGTGATCTCCCGTTATGTGGAATTTGACGCAGAAGGTATGGAATTTTCTTTAGAAATGAATCAGCAAGTGACGGCGTTAATTGCCAATGTGCCGATTCGGCGGGTGAAAAGTGAATTACCTTGAGGGTACTTTTATAAATTGCCGATGAGCGGGCGCAGGGGGGCACCTCCCGCCTCTGATTTTCCGTAATTTCTGCATTCTAACTAAGGGATTCTTTGTCTGATTGAATAGACCTCTTGCATGATTCTTAAATTGTTATATTCACCCTCACCCCCGACCCCTCTCCCCTCAAGGGAGAGGGGAGAAAACCCAAACGGGGCTACGCCCTGCGACCCTTGTTGCCAATTCAAAAGGGATTGCTATTATATTCACCCTCTCCCATCACGGGACAGGGGAGAAAACCCAAACGGGGCTGCGCCCTGCGACCCTTGTTGCCAATTCAAAAGGGATTGCTATATTCACCCTCTCCCATCACGGGACAGGGGAGAAAACCAAAACGGGGCTACGCCCTGCGACCCTTGTTGCCAATTCAAAAGGGATTGCTATTATATTCACCCTCTCCCATCAAGGGAGAGGGGAGAAAACCCAAACGGGGCTACGCCCTGCGACCGCTAATTTCTATTAATAATAGAGATGCCCGATTGAAGCTCAGGGAAAATTCTCTTGCCAGAACGCCCGAATTACGGAGGACTGCGCCCCTACGACCCCTAATGTACAATTTGAGGTGTCCTTAAATCGAATTGACTGTTGCCACAATATCTCCTGTTTGAGTGGTATCATAGCCGCCTAAGGTGCGCAGTTGTGACAAAACCCGCCGATGTCCCAAGGTACTTAGTAACTGTTGCACCGGGGGTTCATCTAAATAGGATTTGCGGACGACTAAATCGTAACGAGCGCAATGTAAAGGAATAAAACCCAACCCAAAGGTTTGCGCCACCGATGCAGTACTGACTCCGGTACTGGCTTGACCCGTTGCAATCGCTTGAGCAACTTCTACATGGCTATACACGATGCGATTAAACCCTTGCACCCATTCGGGATCAATCCCAGCCGTTTGTAAGCATCGTTCTAGAACTTGGCGACTCCCTGCCCCCACTTCTCGGTTAATAATAATGACATCCGAGCGAGTTAAATCTTCGATGGTTTTGATGCTTAGGGGATTATTTTTCGGGATGAGTAAGCCTTCTTCCCAAATACCTAAGTTGATTAAAACAACCGCCGTATCCTGTAGGATTGTTCGCACAAAAGGAACATTATGTTCTTGAGTAAGAGAATCGTAAAGATGAGTCCCCGCAAAATGTACTTCCCCCCGATTTAGCCGATGCAAGGCACTTATACTGTTATCAAACGTCCAATGCACACGCAGACCCGGATGCCATCGCTCTGCCGCCCGTGCCCACAGAGCTAGTGCCGGTGTACACCCCGCCAGAACTACTGTCTGGTGAAGATTGAGCGAATCATCAAGCACATTGACCCGCATGGTTTGGAAATTGCCATCATAGGTTCCTTCCCCATCGGCAGGAATCATCTCCAAACGAAAGGCATCCCTACCCACTAGGGGATGAGCGACCCACCGTCCCCCCACTCGTGCCAGAGTCAAACGCAGGGGTTGACCCACAGGGGTATGTTGAGCGGCAATGGCTGTAATTTCTGATGTCTCTGGCGCCAACCAAAACAAATCTTCCACCTGACAACCCAACGCTTTTGCTAAGCGCAACGCAATGGTAATCGAAGGGGAAATTTGCCCTGATTCCACACCCCCAATCGTTTGGCGAGAAACCCCGGCGAGGGCGGCTAAATCCTGCTGGCTCATCCCCAAGCGCAAACGAATTTGCTTGAGATTATTGTCTAGGTCTTGCTCTGGTTTCATCGGGATTTAACCTCCATTTGCCAGCGTGTTAACTAATAACCATCCTAAGGGCAACTCATAAATTGGTGATTCGCAGGGGGGCACCTTCTCCGTAATTTCTGGATTTTAGCCGAGAGATTCTTTTCCCGATTGAATATAGCAATCCTAAGGGCACCTCTAAAAATTGTGAATAAGCGGTCGCAGGGGGGCACCCCCCGCCTCTGGTTCTCCGTAATTTCTGGATTCTAACCGAGAGATTCTTTTCCCGATTGAATAAACAGAGGTGCCCCTAAAAGATTTGAGAACAAAGAAGAAAGAACCAAATACGGGGGCAACGCCCCTACGACCCTTGTTGCCAATTCAAAAGCAATTGCTCTACTCCCCCGTTAACTATAGCAATCCTAAAAGATTTCGAGAACAAAGAAGAAAGAAAGAAGCAAATACGGGGGCGGTGCCCCTACGACCCTTGTTGCCAATTCAAAAGCAATTGCTCTACTCCCCCGTTAACTATAGCAATCCTAAAAGATTTCGAGAACAAAGAAGAAAGAAAGAACCAAATACGGGGGCAACGC
>JAUQVQ010000109.1:0-5518 GCA_039794725.1 Gloeomargarita sp. HHBFW_bins_162 | reverse complement strand
AAGTTTTTGATCTCCAGCAGTTCTTCCTGGCTGTAATTGAGCAAATCCGCCACGCTGTGAATCTGCGCCCGCTTCAGACAGTTGTACGCCCGCACCGACAGTTGCAATTCCTCAATCGGCACCTGGCTCACCTTGTCCTCCTCCGACACCGTCCCATTGTCCATCGGCTCCAGCCCCACAATACTCCGCAGGGGCGAGAACAACTCCACCAGGGTATGGGCGGCCTGACTCACCGCCTCCTTCGGACTGATGCTCCCATCGGTCGTCACCTCCAGGATTAACCGATCCTGTAACACCCCCGCCTCGCTACGCACCTCCTCCACCTGCCAACTCACCTGGCGCACCGGCATAAATACCGCATCAATCTGGAGAAAATCCACCGACGTGCCATCCTCCTGAGTGCCATCGAGCAGACGGTAACCCCGCCCCCGCTCCACATAAAATTCAAACTCCAGCGTGTGCCCCTCGCTCAAGGTGGCAATATACTGCGTGGGATGCACCACCTCCACATCCGCCGGGAGCTTCAAATGCCCCGCCGTGACAATTAAGGGCCCCTGCACCCGCTCCAGACGACCCAACTGCCGTTCTGACGTATGACTACGCAGGACAATTTCCTTCAGGTTTAATAACAACTCCAGGACATCCTCCCGCACCCCCGGCACCGTAGCAAACTCATGGGTTACGCCCTCAATATGCACCGCCGTGATCGCCGCTCCCTCCAAATCCCCCAACAACACCCGCCGCAGGGCATTCCCCACCGTGATTCCCTGACCTTGATGTAACGGTTCCAGGACAAACCGCCCGTACTGTTGTTGCCCTGAGGTCTCCACCACCTCAACCTTAAACTGCGCCATAATACCTCCAAAGGGAACGAAACCTACACCCGCCGCCGTTTGGGGGGACGACACCCATTGTGGGGAATCGGAGTCACATCCCGAATCAGGGTAATCTCCAGCCCCGCCGCTTGCAATGCCCGAATCGCCGTTTCTCGCCCGGAACCCGGCCCCGATACCATCACCTCCACCTGCCGCATCCCCTGCTCTATCGCCTGCTTGGCAGCATTTTCACTCGCCATCTGGGCGGCAAACGGTGTCCCTTTCTTCGCCCCTTTGAAGCCACTGGCTCCCGCCGACGACCAGGAAATCACCTCGCCCTTGGGGTCACTAATGGTCACGATGGTGTTGTTAAACGTGGACTGGATATGCGCCACCCCGTTGGGGATATTTTTCTTTTGCTTGCGGGTGCCCCCCTTTTTTTGCGGTGCCATACGTTATACCCCTAAAAACAGTACAAACATTAGCCCATAAACCCCATAAAATCCTATTTCCCAGGTGCCTTCTTCTTACCGGCTACTGTCTTACGGGCACCCTTGCGTGTCCGGGCGTTGGTACGGGTGCGTTGTCCCCGCACCGGCAGACCCGCCCGATGCCGCCGCCCCCGGTAACAGCCGATGTCCATCAGCCGTTTGATATTCATCCCCTCTACCCGGCGCAAGTCACCCTCGACTTGGTAATTCTGCTCAATGTACTCCCGCAGAGCGGCAATTTGCTGATCCGTCAAATCCCGCACCCGGGTATCCGGGTCAATTCCCGTCGCCGCTAGAATCTCTTGGGAACGGGTCAAACCAATCCCATAGATATACTTCAGTGAAATCTCCACCCGCTTTTCACGGGGCAAATCCACCCCTGCAATCCGTGCCAAGGCGCACCTCGCAATTGATACAGTTAACCCTGCCGTTGCTTGTGTTTCGGGTTCATGCAGATCACCATCACCCGCCCCTTGCGACGAATAATGCGGCATTTCTCGCACATTTTCCGTACCGAAGCCCGTACCTTCATGACCCCTTATCCAAAAGTCACAGCAAAAATATAATAGTACCGGCAGTGCGAGCCAATGTCAAGAGGGAAGTACCGGGATTACTTCTTCTTAAGGCGGAAAGTGATCCGGCCTTTGGTGAGGTCGTAGGGGGTCAGTTCCACCTTCACCCGGTCGCCCGGCAGAATTTTGATGTAGTTGCGGCGGATTTTGCCGGAGATGTGCGCCAACACATTAAAGCCGTTGTCCAAATCCACCCGGAACATGGCGTTGGGCAGAGAATCGGACACGGTGCCCTCCATTTCAATCAGGTCTTGCTTAGACAAGCAGTGCCTCCTCAAAAGCGATGCAATAGGTACCTACTCCTAGCTTATCAGGTTCTTGACAAATGCGCTTGGATTTGCGCCGTCACCTGGGGAATGGGTTGCGTCCCGTCAATGTGGATCACCCGGTCGCCGTAAAAATCCAGCAGGGGTTGAGTTTTGCTGTAATACTCCTGGAGTCGGTTTTGGATCACCGCGGGGGTGTCATCGGCGCGGTTTTGCTCCTGCGCCCGTTGCAACAGCCGTTGAACCAGCATCTCCTCCGGTACATCCAGGTTGAGAATGGCATCACAAGGCTGGTGCAATTCCCGGAGCAAGTCATCCAGAGCCTCCGCCTGCGGCACGGTGCGGGGAAACCCATCCAAAATCCAACCCGCTTGGGCATCGGCAGCGGTCAGGCGTTCCTGCATCACCCGGATTACCACCGTATCGGGAACCAACTTACCCGCATCGCTGTAGCTTTTCACCTCTAACCCCAAAGGTGTTCCCCGGCGAATGTGATCCCGGAAAATATCCCCCGGAGCCAAACGGGGGACTGACCACATCTGCGCCAAAACCTCCCCTTGTGTGCCTTTCCCGGAACCGGGGGCACCCATCAAAATCACTCGTGGCATGAACCATTCCTCAAAAAATGACGGCTAAATGTCCACTCTACACCTGCTTGACCATGCCTTCATAGCGTTGGGAAATCACAAAAGTTTGCACCTGTTTGGCCGTGTCAATCGCCACCCCCACGATAATCAGCAGAGACGTTGCCCCAAAGCCCTGAAACGTCGTTACCCGGGTCGCACTCTCGACCGCCGTCGGCAAAATGGCAACCAAACCCAGGAAAATCGCTCCCAAAAATGTGAGCCGATTCAACACTTTCTCTAAGTACTCACTGGTGGCTTTGCCCGGACGAATTCCCGGAATACTGGAACCCATTTTCTTCAAGTTTTGCGCCACATCCACCGGGTTCATCACCAGACTGGTGTAGAAGTAGCTAAACATGAGAATTAACGCCAGATAAAACAGCACATAAAGGGCAGGCGTTGGCCCGGTGGGGGAAAGATAGGTAGCCACCTGAATTAACACCGGGTTGGCGGTAAATTGCGCCAAAGAAGCGGGTACGACCAACATTGCCGACGCAAAAATAATCGGCATCACATTCCCCTGGTTCAAACGCAAGGGTAAATAGCTTTGTTGCTCCCGATAAAACTTGCGTCCCACCTGCCGCCGTGCCGACACAATCGGAATGCGGCGAATCCCCTCTTGGACAAAGACAATGCCCACAATCATCGCCAAAAATGACAGGGCGAGAATGACCACGCTACCGACGTTGCCGCCGCTTTTTACCCACTCAATCGTGCGATTGATGGATACCGGCAAACCGGACACGATCCCCACAAAAATCAACAGCGATGCCCCATTGCCAATCCCCCGTTCGGTAATCAATTCCCCCAACCACATGACAAACATGGAACCGGCGGTTAAAACCAAAGCGGTTTTGATGACAAAGAGCGGGCCAAAATTGTAGGCAAAGGGACGCACCCAGGTACTGGCTAAAAGACTGCTTTGTAGGATTGCCCAACCCAAGGCAACATAACGAGTAATTTGGGAAATTTTCCGCCGTCCCGCTTCCCCTTCTTCCTTTTGCAAACGTTCCAAGGCGGGCACTGCCGCCGCTAAAATTTGCAGAATAATCGAGGCATTAATATAGGGCAAAATCCCCAGGGCAAAAATCCCCAACGTGGACAAACCACCCCCGGCAAAAATATCTAAAAACCCAATCACCGGGTTGCGGGCAATGCTCTCCGCAAAGGCTTGCCGGTCAATACCGGGAACGGGAATAAAAATCCCCAGACGAGCCAAAATTAAAATTCCTAAAGTAACCAAAACCCGCCCCCGCAAACCCGCCGCCTGCGCCATTTGAGCAAAGGTTTCTTGAGCCGTAGGCGTTTTGCCCCGTGTCACATCCATAGACGTTTGCAATTCCTGTGTAGCTACTGAGTTAAAATTTTAGATGAAAACGGTCAAAGTCGTGGTGGCTCATGGTTACATCTCCTGCCGACTCCCTGGCCGGTTTGCCCTGGTTTCTTCTGGATGATGCCCTCAAGTCCTGGTTGCTGGAAGATGTGGGGCGGGGGGATCAAACGACGTTGGGTTTGGGCGTAGCTCGTGCGGGCTGGGGTGTGTGGACGGCCAAGGCGCAGGGGGTGATTGCCGGTCTGCCGGTGGCCGGGCGGGTGTTTCACTGGGTGGATGCGGGTGTGGAATTTGTCCCCCAGGTGACGGAAGGGAGTCTGGTGCAGGCGGGGCAGGTGGTGGCGAAATTGCGGGGATCAACGGCTTCCCTACTGATGGGGGAACGGGTGGCGTTAAATATCGCCATGCGGTTGAGTGGGATTGCCACGCTCACCCGGCAGTACGTTGACCGGCTCAAGGACACGGGGGTACAGGTGGCCGATACCCGTAAAACCACGCCCGGACTGCGTTTGCTGGAGAAATATGCGATTCGGGTGGGGGGCGGCATCAATCACCGGTTGGGGTTGGATGATGCGGTATTGGTGAAAGAAAATCACATCGCCGCCGCCGGGGGAATTAGTCAAGCGGTGCAGGCGATTCGCCAGCGGATGCCCCATCCTTTGGGGTTAGAAATTGAAGTGGAACATTTAGCCCAAATTCCCGAAGCTTTGGCCTGTGAACCCCAACGAATTTTACTGGATAATATGGCTCCAGAATTATTAACCGAAGCCGTGCGGCTCATTCGCAAAACCCATCCGCATATCAAAATTGAAGCGTCTGGAAATATAACATTGGATAACTTGTTAACCGTTGCCGCTACTGGAGTAGATTATATTGCCACAAGTGCCCCAATTACCCAGGCTCGCTGGCTGGATTTAAGTATGCGAATTAACGATGACATTATTAGCTGAACGTTTATTGCTCTTAGGGTTAGTCGGTTGGGTTGTTCTTTGGCTGTGGCAACAGTGGACATGGCAACGGCAACAGCAGAAATTAGAAACCGTTTTCTATGATTTACTGAAACAACAAAAGGGGAAAATTACGTTAATCCAATTAGTGACAGAAAGCCGTATCAATCCCGAGGTTGCCCGTAAATTTTTAACTGAAAAAGCCCAATTTTTTGGGGCAGTGATTGATACCGATGCACGAGGGAATGATTATTACCAATTTCCCTATGGGTAATTGTTACGTCCAGAAGGGCACCTCTATTTATTCAATCGGGAAAAGAATCTCTCGGTTAGAATCCAGAAATTACGGAAAACCAGAGACGGGGGGTGCCCCCCTGCGACCGCTAATTACTAATTAATAGAGGTTCCCTTTATTCAGTCGGATAAAGAATCCCTTAGTTAGAATCCAGAGATTGCGAAGAACCAGAG
>JAUQVQ010000108.1:0-5528 GCA_039794725.1 Gloeomargarita sp. HHBFW_bins_162 | reverse complement strand
TGGTGATTGGCGGTCGCAGGGGCGTAGCCCCCGTATTTGGTTCTCCGTAATCTCTGAAGTGCACCTCTAAAAATGGTGTAGCGGTCGCAGGGGCGCAGCCCCCGTATTTGGTTCTCCGTAATCTCTGAAGTGCACCTCTAAAAATGGTGTAGCGGTCGCAGGGGCGTAGCCCCCGTCTCTGGTTCTCCGTAATCTCTGAAGTGCACCTCTAAAAATTGGTGATTAGCGGTCGCAGGGGCGCAGCCCCCGTATTTGGTTCTTTCTCGCTTCTTTGTTCTCGAATCTTTTAGGATTGCTATAGAGGTGCCCTACAAAGAGATTGCCACAGTAGCTTTTTAAGCAGGGGCCCCCCCCGCTCCCGTTTCCATCCTGAGAAAATAGTGTTCTAAACTGTGGGTCATCACATCCACCGGAGCCGATTTCTGAAACCAATACTCCCACGCCGCCGCCCCCTGTCCCACTAACATTGCCAGTCCATCCTGGGTAGGATACCCTAATTCCGTTGCCATCTGTAATAACTCTGTCTGACGGGGGGTATAGATCAAGTCATACACCCAAGCCCCAGGGGACAGCATTTTTAATTGTTCGAGGGTCAACGGACTAGCCGTTATCTCAGGAGCCATGCCCACTGGCGTTGTATTGACCAGTAAATCCGTTTGGGGCAAGTACTGCGTTAAATCCGCCCAGAGATGGATGTGCGCAGAACCTATCGGAGAAGTTAATTTTTTTGAATCTCGGGTAAAGATATGAATTTCCCCACACCCCAAGTGCTCTAACCCCCACACCACCGCCCGGGTTGCCCCCCCATACCCCAATACCACTGCCCGTTTGCCCCGCCAATTCTGTAGCGGTTGGATAAAGCCCAATCCATCCGTGTTGGTACCCCGCCAGCCCGATTCACCTCGGTACAATGTATTAACTGCACCGATGGCGGTGGCTGCTGGGGTCATGCCGGTTAGGTAATTCGTCACCGCTTGTTTGTGGGGAATGGTGATGTTTAATCCGACCCATTCCATGTGCCACAGGGCGGTCAGAATTTCGCCTAGCCGGGTTCTCGGCGCTGGCAGAGCCACGTAACAGGCATCTAGTCCTACGGCGGCAAAAGCGGCGTTGTGCATCACCGGTGAGAGGGAATGGCGCACGGGGTCACCCAAAACTGCCAGCAAACGGGTGTGGCCGGTGATCATTTTCAACAACAGCGGGGGAACTATGGGTCATAATAGCGGTTGAGCGCGAGGGCAAGGGCATGAAACCGGGAGAGAAATTGGCGGGACGTTACCTCGTTGTCAAAACCCTGGGGGCGGGGGGCTTTGGCACGACCTATCTGGCACAGGATACCCAACGACCCGGCCAACCCGCCTGCGTGGTTAAGCACCTGAAACCGGACAGCAAGGATGAGTTTATCCTGACCACCGCCCGCCGTTTGTTTACCAGTGAAGCGGAAATTTTAGAGAAATTGGGTAAACATGACCAAATCCCGGCTCTGCTTGCCTATTTTGAAGAAAATGGGCAGTTTTACCTGGCGCAAGAATTTATTGAAGGTCATCCCCTCAGTCAAGAAATTAAAAAAGGGGTTCCCTGGCCGCAGGAAAAAGTGGTACGCATGTTGGCCGATGTGCTGAGTACATTGGAATTTGTGCATCAAAATGGGGTGATTCACCGGGATATTAAACCGGATAATTTAATTCGGCGCAAAAGTGATGGCAAGTTGGTTTTGATTGATTTTGGGGCGGTTAAAGCCATTCAAGACCCGAAAGTAGCCGCTCAACAACAAACCGGAGCCACGGTTGCCATTGGTACGGTGGGCTATGCCCCCGCTGAGCAAGCCCAGGGAAAACCCCAATTTGCCAGTGATATTTACAGTTTGGGAATTATGGCGATTTGTGCGTTGACCGGCAAGGAACCCGACCAACTCGAAAGTGACCCCCAAACCGGCGAACTCCTCTGGCGACAGGGGATAACGGTCGGTCATGCGCTGGGAACGGTCTTGGATCGGATGGTTCGGTATCAGTATAGCCGCCGGTATGCCCATGCGGGGGAAGCCTTGGCCGCCCTGCGGAGTTTTGGGTTAATCGGCAGTGGCACGACCAGCACAGAAACCTCAAGGACAACGGCGGTAGCGACCCCTGCCTCAACGGCCAAAAGTCAGGTGCGCCGTCCGGTTACGTCAACCTTGGCTCCCAGCGGGGGGGTGGATGGGGTGGTGTGGAAGTACGGCATTATTACGGTGTTGGTCTTGATAATTATGGGGGTGTTGTCCATCCCGTTGCAATTGGTGTTGAACCGTTCCATCAGCCGGGTCGAACCGTCTCCCCAACCTCAGGAGACCGGGGGTGATCCCCCCCAGCCCCGCTCCCAGTCCCAGTCCATTACTTTGTCGTACAATTCGGTGTTTCAGACGGAAGAGGTGCTCAAGGCTGGGGAAACCCACCTGTATCGGGTGAAGTTTGACCCTGAGGAATTTAGACCCCCTTGGCCGTTGGCCTTGTCCCTGACGGCGGACAACAGAGATATTAGGGTTGATCTGATTTATCCAGATGGCGGGGTGATGGAAAATATCACCAACAATACCTACGAATTGTCCGACGCCGGTGAGTATGGGGTGCGGGTGTATGGCGGGCAGGGTCGCTATCGGTTACGGTTGCGACTGGGGGGGGGAACCAACCAAACTCAGCCCGTGCCCCCAGTGGAGCGGGAAGAACCGTCCCCTAGCCAAGATGACCAATGGAGTCCGAGACTACCGGGGCGTTGATCGGTGTCATTTCATGTCAGGATCGAAACAGCCATCATTGCATCCATCATGAGTCAGGAATCCACATTTAGCGTTGGCCAACCGGTGCGGGTCAAAACCAGCGTGGTTGTGTACCATCATCCCCAACACAAGGGCAAAGCCTACGACCTGAAAGGGCAAGTGGGGGAAGTGGTCGAGGTGATTGAAACCTGGCAAGGTCGCCCCCTGACGGCCAATTTGCCTATTGTGGTGAAGTTTGACGGGAAATTTAAGGCGCACCTCCAAGCAGACGAACTGGAACCGCTCACCCCATGAGGTTATCCCCCGGTTGGATGACGACCGCCTCGATGGTTAATTCTCGCCCCGTTACGGTCGTAATCGCCCAGCGCAACGGTGTGCCGTAGAACTGCAGTTGCGCCTCAATCTGGGGAAGCAGTTGGGATAATTGCCCGTCCCAAGTCAGGTGCAGGGTAAGCAACGCCAGGGTCATCAGTGGAACAATGGGGGGGTGATGCGTTAGCCTGATCCTAGCAAGCGTTGTTTAACAATCGGTTACTTTAGGTCGCTTATGAGTCCAACGATTAGCTCGACCCCGGTGGTGGCCTCCTGGCCGACCCAGACCCAGCCCAATCTGACCGCCGAACTGATGCAAGAAACCTGGGCCTTGACCCGGCGGCTGTTGATCCAACTGCAGCGTCGTCCTTCTACCTTAGTGGCGGGGATTATTCAGCCGTTGATGTGGTTGATTTTGTTTGGGTCTTTGTTTCAAAATGCGCCCAGTGGGTTGTTTAGTACGGGGGTCAATTACGCCCAATTTTTGAGTGCCGGAATTATTGTATTTACTGCCTTTTCGGGGGCATTGAATGCGGGTTTGCCGGTGATGTTTGACCGGGAATTTGGCTTTTTGAATCGCTTTTTAGTGGCTCCTTTGGTCTCCCGGTTTTCTATTGTTTTGGCCTCAACCATTTTTATTACGTTATTAAGTTTGGTGCAAACGGTGGCAGTCATGTTCACCAGTTATTTGTTGGGGGGTGGTCTGCCGGGAGTCAGCGGGTTTGCCCTCGTCGTCGGGATCGTGATGCTGTTGGTGTTGGGGATGACCGCTCTCAGTTTGGGGTTGACGTTTGCGTTGCCGGGGCACGTGGAATTGTTGGCGGTGATTTTTGTGGTGAATTTGCCCCTGTTGTTTGCCAGTACGGCTTTGGCTCCCCTGGAGTTTATGCCCCAATGGCTACAGACGATAGCCAGCATTAATCCGCTCAGCTACGCCATTGAGCCGATTCGTTACCTTTACCTCCACCCGGATTGGCAGTGGTCGGGGGTGGTGATGGCCACGCCTTGGGGAGAGGTGTCTCTGGGGCTGGCGTTGCTGATTTTAGTTGTGTTTGATGGGCTAATTATGCTGAGTGTCCGCAAAGTGTTACGGCGGCAGTTGGGCTAGGTACGGCGGGGAAAAATTGGGATTGTCGTTGGCCACCGGCTGCGACGCTGGCACCGATAGCGGCTCCCAAAAAGGCGCCGACGGCGACGGCACCCACCAGGAGCAACAGATTGGGGGGTTGGGCTGGGCTACGGTCGGAACCCATTTTTTCTAACCGATGCTCTAGGGCGGTCAACCGTTCCAAAACCGTATCGGTGCGGGGGAGATTGCCGATACCTTCATTCAAACCTTGCAGACTCGTCACTAGTTGGGTGAGGGTATCTTGCGTGAGTTGACTGTTTTGGGCGTGACCGGTCAAATGGGTCAATTTTTCCCCTAACATTCCCATTTCCTGGTGTAGTTTGTCGTGCAAACGGGTTAATTCCTGACTCAATCCCTGCAAGTGACCCGAGAGCGTATCGGCGGGGGGACGTTGTTCGAGGGCTTGGATTTGGGTGGACAGGTTTTCCAGTTGGCGCACAATGGTATTCTCGTTCAGGGGTGGGGCAACCGGGGATAATTCCGTCACCTTGTGCAACTCTTGACGGATTTCGGCGAGCTGGGTATAAATTTGCCTCAACAGGTCGGTTGATTCCGGTGTTAGGGAAGCGGCATCGGTGACGGCAATGCCCACGTGTTCGGGGGAAGAAGCAATCATGGGCAGTACCGCGTTGATCCGCTCCTCCAACTGGTCTTTGGTGAATTGTTTGGCTAAAAAATCAAAACCCACAAACGGATACCCAAACTTATTGACCACTTCGTCGTAACTGCTGGAAATCACAATCACAGGGGTATTGGCAAATTTGGGGTTTGCTCGCAGAGCTTGATAAACCTCGTAGCCATTCATCCCCGGCATGACAAAATCCAGCAAAATTACATCTGGGTTCACCTCGTCTGCCTTGGCTAAACCGGAAGGGCCATCCTTGGCTTCGTAAACCTCAAACCGTTCCCCCGCCAACTGATCCATCAGGGATTTGCGGATCAAAAAACTATCATCAATCACCAAGATTTTACTTTTGGACATGGCAAACCCTCGTTGAAATGACCCTGGTTTAGTTGTACCAGAGATTCTCCCGTTTGGAGGTTATCCCCACTACGCTGGCGCAGTCCGCACCGGAATTCCCCGCTCGGTGAGATACTGTTTAATCTGGGTCACGGTCACTTCCCCGTAATGCAGTAAGGAGGCCAAAAGTGCCGCCGATGCTTGTCCCTGAGTCAACACATCCCCAATATGGGCACAGGTTCCGGCTCCGCCCGAGGCAATCACGGGTACGGACACCCGCTGGCTAATGGCTTGAGTCAAGTGCAGGTCATAGCCTGCTTTGGTACCGTCAGCGTCCATACTGGTGACCAACAATTCTCCCGCCCCCCGTTGCA
>JAUQVQ010000107.1:0-5539 GCA_039794725.1 Gloeomargarita sp. HHBFW_bins_162 | reverse complement strand
AGGTCGTAATTGCGTTCCGCTTGTTCAATTTGGACTCGGATTTGTTCTTCTTCTTCTTTGAGGGCTTTAATGGCTTCTAAAACCTGTTTTTCTCCTTGCCATTGATTGTTTAACTCTTCCTGTTGGGCACTGATGGTGGCAATTTCCTGTTCGATTTTGCGTAACCGTTCTTGACTGACTCGATCCCGGTCTTCTAAGAGCGATAAACGCTCCATTTGCAGTTGCATTAACCGCCGGTCTAAAACTTCTAATTCCTCCGGTTTGGAGGTGATTTCCATGCGTAATTTGGCCGCCGCTTCGTCAATTAAATCAATGGCTTTATCCGGCAAAAAACGATCCGGCAAATAGCGAATAGATAACACGACAGCGGCCACGAGAGCGGCATCGGCAATTTTGACCCCGTGATGCACTTCATAGCGTTCTTTTAGCCCCCGCAGAATCGCCACCGTGTCATCCAAACTCGGTTCTTCGACTCGAATCGGTTGGAAGCGTCGTTCTAGGGCCGCATCCTTTTCAATGTACTTACGATATTCATCCAAAGTCGTGGCACCGATGCAGCGCAATTCCCCCCGTGCCAACATGGGTTTGAGCAAATTGCTGGCATCCATCGTCCCCTGGGTTGCACCGGCTCCCACCACTGTATGCAGTTCATCCACAAACAGCACCACCTGCCCCTCCGCCTGGGTGACTTCCCGCAGAACCGCCTGCAAGCGTTTTTCAAAATCCCCCCGATAGCGGGCACCGGCCACCAGACTGCCCAAATCCAACGAAATCAGGCGGCGATTTTTCAGCGATTCCGGCACATCCCCGTTGACAATCCGTTGCGCCAACCCCTCGGCAATGGCCGTTTTCCCCACGCCCGGTTCCCCGATTAACACCGGATTATTCTTCGTGCGCCGGGACAACACCTGCACCACCCGCCGAATTTCCTCATCCCGCCCGATGACCGGGTCGAGTTTTCCCGCCCGTGCCTGCTCGGTCAAATCCCGACCGTAGCGTTCCAGAGCTTGATAATGGGATTCGGGGCTGGCATCCTGCACCCGTTGGTTGCCCCGAATGGTTTTGATGGCGGTAATCAATTGCTCCGTCGTCACCCCCACATTCTGGAGTAACCGCCGCCCCAGGCGTTCATCTTCGCTAAACCCCAGCAGGAAATGTTCCACCGAAATCAGGGCATCATTCCAGGTCAGGCGTTGCGCCTCGGCTCGATCCAGCAAAATATCTAAAAACCGCCCCAGATAGAGTTGCCCACTGCCATTGTTGACCTGGGGTTGCCGCCGGGCGAAGGTATCCAACTGTTGCGCCACCTGGGTCAGGTCACAGCCGGATTGTTCCAGCATTTTTGCCCCAAAATCCTTCTGCTCTAGCAGAGCCAGCAGAAGATGCTCCACTTCTAGTTGTTGTTGCCGGTAGCGGCGGGCAATGTCCTGGGATTTGACGACCGCCTCCCAGGCTTTTTCGGTAAATTTATTCGGGTCAGTGGGTTGCACGGGAACTCGCTCGAAACCTGTCCTAGTGTACTGTACGGCTGAGGACAATTTACCTCAATTTTAGCGGTTCCTGGCTAGAACAGACTCTGCCCAAATAGGAGCAACCACAGGGGTAACGTTACCAACAGCAACCCCAGCCCCAGCCCAATCGCACTGACGGTTAACCCCGGTTCCAACCCGTAGGCTTCGGTGAGTACCAACGTTGCCATCGCCGGGGGCATACCCGATTGCAGGACTAAAAGTAACCGCAGGCGTTCGGTCACGGGGAAAAAGTGTAAAACAATTCCCACCAGTAGTGGGACAAGTACCATCTTGATTCCCAAACTTGCCCACACCGCCTTGAGTTTGCCCCACTGCCGAATCTGGCTCAAGCGCACCCCGGTCAACACCAGAGAAATGACCACCACGCCCCACGCCAGGATTTTTAACATGGCATCAAACCACAGGGGACGGGTCAGGGGATACAGTGCCAACGCCAGGAGTGCCGACCAGAGAATGGGATTGCGGACTAACGCCCAGCCCGGATGCGCCCCCTGTCCCCCCAACCGTGCCGCCAGCCACACCCCCAACCCGTAGGAACCCGTGAGCGTGTTGGTCAAATCAAACACCACCGCCCAGGCGAAGTAGTCCGACCCCAGCAAAAACAAACACACCGGATAGCCCACATAGCCGGTATTTCCGGCCATTGAGGTTAATAGAAAACTGCCCCGTTGGGGTGACACCCATCCCTTGCCCCAGCCCGCCAACCAGAGTTCTCCCAGCCCCCACGCTCCCCCAAACGCCAACGCCGACACCAACCCCGCCCACCACACATTGCCAGAGAGTTTGACATTGAGCAAAAAGCCCACTACACTCACGGGCATTCCCACCCAAAACAAGTATTTCCCGACCCGGTTAATCAATTCCCGTTGCAGATGCGCTCCGATGCCCCAGCCCAAACTGATGCAAACAATCAACGTCGCATACAGCCGCACCAAAGCCAGCAATTCATCCGACATGAGTCATGCAGGAGACAAACGCTTTTAGGATACCTCGATTAATACGGCTACGCTAATGTCGTCGGCGACACGCAGGCTTTCAAAATCAGCGGTCGCCGGGGCGCAACCCCCGTCTCTGGTTCTCCGTAATTTCTGGATTCTCGCTAAAGGATTCTTTGCCCATTTGAATAAAGGGAACCTCTGTAAATTCATCATTAGCGGTCGCAGGGGCGCAGCCCCTGTCTCTGATTCTCGGTAATTTCTGGATTCTCGCTAAAGGATTCTTTGCCCATTTGAATAAAGGGAACCTCTAAAAATTGGCGATTAGCGGTCACAGGGGCGTAGCCCCTGTCTCTGGTTCTCGGTAATTTCTGGATTCTCGCTAAAGGATTCTTTGCCCATTTGAATAAGGGGAACCTCTAAAAATTGGCGATTAGCGGTCACAGGGGCGTAGCCCCCGCCTTTGGTTCTCGGTAATTTCTGGATTCTCGCTAAAGGATTCTTTGCCCATTTGAATAAAGGGAACCTCTGTAAATTTATCATTAGCGGTCGCAGGGGCGCAGCCCCCGTCTCTGGTTCTCGGTAATTTCTGCATTCTCACTAAAGGATTCTTTGCCCATTTGAATAAATAGAGGTTCCCCTAGAGGTACTCAAAATAAATATAAATAGAGGTGCTTATAGGGCACCTCTAAAAATTGGTGATTAGCGGTCGCAGGGGGGCACCCCCCGCCTCTGGTTCTCCGTAATCTCTGGATTCCAACTAAGAGATTTTTGGCTCGCTTGAATAAATAGAGGTGCCCTATAACTAATTTCTATACCAATCATCAAGCAAAACTTTACTTATCATCAGGAGAAAAATTACCCAATTTGGGTTTTATACCCCACAATAAAAAGAGAGGTAATTCCCCGAATCAATATGGTGCAACATCCCCCTCGTGATGTCCAAACCGTGCCCATTGGTGCCGATACCCTCGCCCTGCGTTCCCGGAGTTGGCAACGGCTACGTTTTGAGATGGAATACGCCCTGGAGCGGGGGACAACCGCCAATAGTTATCTCATTCATGGGGAGAAAATTGCCCTGATTGACCCGCCGGGGGAAACCTTTGCGGCATTATTTTTAACCGAATTGAACCGTCATGTGGCGTTTGAGCAATTGGATTACGTGATTTTGGGGCATATCAATTCCAACCGGGTGGCAACCCTGGCGCAGTTGTGGCAAAAGGCTCCCCAAATTACCTTTGTTTGCTCAAATCCAGGGGATCAAACCCTCCGGTCATTGATGGCGCAAAATGCCCCGGAATTAACCGCTCAACAGACCTTACAAACCTACATTATTCGGGGGGAGGAGACTCTGGATTTGGGACAGGGACACGTTTTGGAATTGATCCCCATCCCCACACCGCGTTTCCCCAACGGCCTGGCGACCTTTGACCCCAAAACCGGCATCCTATTTAGCGATAAATTTTTCAGTGCCCATCGCTGTAGTGACCAGGTGTTTGATGAGGGGTGGGATGCCCTGAAGGAAGATTACCAGTATTACTTTGACTGTATCCATGCCCCCCAAGTGCGGCAAGTGGAGCAGGTTTTGGAACGGTTGAGCCGCTGGCCTGCTCGGTGTTATGCCAATGGACACGGTTCCCTCGTCCGGTATCATCTGCCGGAATTGACCCGCAATTATTACCTTTGGTGCGAACGGCAAAGCGGTTGTGACTTAACAGTAGCATTACTTTATGCTTCGGCGTATGGGAATACAGCGACCTTGGCGCAGGCGATTGGGCGAGGATTGACCAAAGCGGGGGTGCGGGTGGAATCCCTCAACTGTGAAATGGCTAGCCCGGAAGAAATCCGGCAAGTGATTAGTACAGCGCAGGGAATCATCATGGGGTCGCCCACCTTGGGAGGTCATGCCCCGACACAGATGCAAACGGCACTGGGGATTGTGGTGGATCACGCGCCCCGGACGGTACTGGTGGGGGTGTTTGGTTCCTACGGCTGGAGTGGGGAAGCAGTGGACTTGCTGGCGGGACGACTGCGGGATGCGGGGTTTCGCCTGGGGTTTGAGCCGATTCGGGTAAAATTTACGCCCACCGATGCGGATTTACAAACCTGTGAACAAACCGGGACGGATTTTGCCCAAGCCCTGCGGCAAAAACAGCGGCGGCAGGTGACCCGGATGACCGATGCCCAAGCGGCTCGTACCGAACAGGCGATGGGACGGGTGGTTGGCCCCTTGTGTGTCTTGGCGGCGCGGCGGGGGGAATTGACCAGTGCGATGCTGGCCAGTTGGGTGTCCCAGGCGACGTTTAACCCACCGGGGATTACGGTGGCGGTTGCTAAAGACCGGGCGGTGGAATCCCTCCTTCACGTGGGCGACCGTTTTGTCCTCAATATCCTGCCGGAAGGGAGTACCCTGCCCCGTCATTTCTTGAAACCCTTTGCGCCGGGAGAAGACCGCTTTGCTGGGGTGGCAACGACGACAACCGCCGATGGTTGCCCGATTTTGACCGATGCACTTTCGTACTTACATTGCCAGGTAGCGCAACGGATGGAATGTGGGGATCACTGGGTCATTTATGCGACTGTGGATGAGGGGAAAGTGCTTGATCCGACGGGGATTACGGCTGTTCACCACCGCAAATCCGGGAATCATTATTAAAAGCACCTGCAACAGTCCTTCGATGGTTTGCTATGGTGTTGTTCCGCTTAAATTAAGGGCACCTCTAAAAATTGGTAATCAGCGGTCGCAGGGGGGCACCCCCCGTCTCTGGTTCTCTGTCATCTGGGCATTCTGGCAATAGAACTTTTCCTTTGCTTTAATAACATGATGAGCGGTCGCAGGGGCGTAGCCCCCGTCTCTGGTTCTCTGTCATCTGGAGGATTCTGACAATAGAACTTTTCCTTTGCTTCAATAACATGATGAGCGGTCGCAGGGGCGTAGCCCCCGCCTTTGGTTCTCCGTTATCTGGGCATTCTGACAATAGAACTTTTCCTTTGCTTTAATAACATGATCAGCGGTCGCAGGGGCGCAGCCCCCGCCTTTAGTTCTCGTAAATTTGGGCGTTCTGACAATAG
>JAUQVQ010000106.1:0-5573 GCA_039794725.1 Gloeomargarita sp. HHBFW_bins_162 | reverse complement strand
ACCAATTTTTAGAGGTGCCTTAAAGAACCAAGAACGGGGGCGGTGCCCCTGCGACCTCTTCTTCTTTAGGAATTTTGTTTCATTAAACCTCTTGCGTCAATGTTAATAACTCAACTCTAAACCCTTGAACAAATCAAAGTTTCTTGGCTTGGGGTCATAGGGGCGTAAGCCCCTGTTTGGGATTTTCTCCCCTCTCCCTTGATGGGAGAGGGGTCGGGGGTGAGGGTGAGTATAACAATTTAAGAATCACGCAAGAGGTCTATTAAAGCCAAGGGAAAATTCTCTTGCCAGAACGCCGAAATTACAAAGAACCAGAGACGGGGGCTGCGCCCCTGCGACCGCTAATTCACAATTTTTAGAAGTACCTTTCTATCTATTCAGGCGGCTACAGAATTTCTTAGCGAGAATGCACAGATGAGGGAGGGTGCCCGCCTGCGACCGCTGATTGATAATTTTTAGAGTTGCCCAGTAAAAGATTAAGAAACAAACCAGTTCAAGAACCAACATCGGGGGCGATGCCCCTGCGACCCGTGTTGCCAATTCAAAAGGGATTGCTATATAACAACAACCAGAATTCAGACCGCATCGGGGAACGTTCTACCGAGCCGCTAGGATGGAACAATGTTTCTGATTGCGAGGGCACCATGCTCCCTTGTTTGCGACCGGATTTGGCAAATTTAGCCGTTTATCACCCCCAGGCACGGGAACCCGGAACCGACTGGCTCGATGGCAACGAACACCCCCTCGATTGGCCGCCTGCGCTCAAGGAAAAATTGGCCTGGCTGTATCGGCAGGATATGGCAAACAACCGCTACCCCGATGGCAGTCACCAGGAATTGAAGTACGAATTGTGCCACTACCTCCATGAAAATCTGACGGCGGCCACCCCCTTATTCACCCCCGATTGGTTGGCGGTAGGCAATGGCTCGGATGAGTTGATTCGTTCGATTCTCATGGCAACCTGTTTGGGGCAAAATGCCGGTATTCTCATCGCCGAACCAACCTTTTCGATGTATAAAATTCTGGCGCGCACCTTGGGAATTCCCGTATGGTCAGCCGGACGGGATGAGTCGTTTGCCATCAACCTCCGCCAGGCCGATTATCTCATCAGCCAAGAACCAATCCGAGTGGTATTTATGGTGCATCCCAACTCCCCTACCGGTAATAGTTTAACCCCAGAAGAACGGGATTGGTTAAAACAGATACCGCCCAAAGTTTTGGTGGTGATTGATGAAGCCTATTTTGAATTTAGTCAGGATACGGTACTTGCTGATTTATCAACCCGCCCTAATTGGGTGATTTTACGCACCTTTTCTAAGGGATTTCGCTTAGCAAATTTGCGTATTGGCTATGCCATTGCTCACCCGGAGGTGATTACTGCCCTGGAACAGGTTCGTTTACCCTACAATTTATCCGGCTTTTCCCTGATGGCGGCACAATTTGCCCTCACCCAACGGCGGCAACTGCTGAGTACCATTCCCGAAATCCTCACCGAGCGGGAGCGTTTAGCCGGGGAATTGCGCAAAATTGCTGGCCTGAACGTATGGCCAAGTCACGCCAATTTTTTATACGTGCGCCCGACAACCCTCGCCCCGGAACCGTTGCACCAAAAGTTGCAGGAATTGGGTAGCCTAGTCCGCTGTACGGGCGGGGGATTGCGTCTTACCGTTGGCACTCCGGCGGAAAATACCCGGTTACTCCAACGCCTACGCCAAGTGTGCGGGAGTGAGGTTCCCCATTAAGCCCTGGCTATAGAGGCGAAACCGCTCCAAATCAGCCAACAACGTGCGTTCCACATGGGGACCCACCAGACCATCCACCCACTGACTCACCCAAGCGGGCAGGCTGTAGGCCACCGTCAACTTCACCACGCAATGCGCCCCCCGGTCATAAAACCGCACGGCACCCCGATTGGGCAAACCCGTCACCGATTCCCATTGCATAATTTGGTGGGGAATCTGCTTAATAATGCGGGATTGCCAACTAAAATCCAAACCCCGAGTCGCCAAATGCCAACGGGATAACTCCGGTTGTTCCGGCAAAATTTCCACCGAACGAATCCACTGCATCCACTGGGGAATTTTCTCCAAATCTGACCAGAGATTCCACGCCTCACTGACCGGAATTTCCACATCAACCTGTACCGTATGTTCTAACCATTCTGCCATGATGTTTACCTCAGGGATGTTAATAGGGCGTGGGCGGCCTGTTGTCCCGAAATCACTGCTCCCTCCATGCTATCAATGTAATCCTGGCGGGTGTAACTCCCGGCCAAGAAAAAATTAGCAACCGGCGTCTTTTGCGGGGGGCGAAAAGGTTCCATCCCCGGATTTTCTCGATACAGGGATTGCGCCAATTTGACCACACTAAACCAGGTCATTGTCAGCGACCGAGAAGAGGGAAATAACTCATGAATTTGAGCCAGGGCGTGTTGGGCAATTTGGTCATTACTCATGGGAATAAAGGGGTCGCCCGGGGTCAACACTACCTGCATAAGGGAACCCTGCCCGGCTCGGTAATAATCCGCCGGACTGGTCAACGCCAAATCCGCAAAACAGGAGAAATCCGCATCGGCACTGTAGAGCAAATTATCCAACCCAGCGGCTTTGGCCAACGACCGTTGCGCCTGCTGATCCCGCATTTCCGTCACCCAGCCATCAAACCGTAATTGCACCGTCACGACCGGCACGGCATCCAGTTTATAAATCCGGTCAAATTCCGGCCACTTGCGCCATTCTTGGGGAAGTAAGCGTTGAATCCCGGGCACATCACAGGCGGCAATATAGGCATCGGCGGTTACCAATTCTTCCCCTTCCCCCTGCGCCACCATTAACCCCGTAACCTGAGTTTCCCGGTCAATTTCGGCAAATCGAATTTGGCGCACCCGCCGCGAGGTAAAAATTTTGCCCCCCCGCTGTTGAATGTACTCCACAATTGGCCGATGTAAATACTGATCCGGCGAGCCTTTTAACATATTCAAACGGGAGGCTTCCGTGCGGGCGGCAAACATCATAAAAATGGTCAACATACAGCGGGCAGAAATCTGCTCCGTATCAATAAACCCCAAAGCCAACGCAATCGGATTCCACAGCCGTTCCAAACTGTGTTGCGAACCGCCATGACTGCGAAACCAATCGGCAAAACTGAGCCGGTCTAAATCCCGAATCCATCCCATCGCCACATCATAATTCACCAACCCCGGCACAATCGGACTGGTGCCCAACGCCAACGCATTGCGGAGTTTATCCAACCAAGTTAATTGCGCCGTCGTAAAAAAGGCTTTCAACCCGTGAAAAGGCGCCCCCAAAAAAAACCGAAAATCCAACGCCCCCAACTCCCCCCCCCGATTCACGAAGGTATGAACGTGCTCCTTAGGGAGTAAATTCGCAAATGCCCCCACCTTCCGCAAAAGCGCAAACAAATTGTAGTAATTGTTAAAAAATACGTGCAGACCCATCTCAATGTGATTGCCCTGCTCATCCTGCCAACTCCCAGCTTTACCCCCCACAAACCGCCGACCTTCGTAGAGCGTGACCTCGTGCCCGGCATCTACCAATTCCACCGCCGCCGCCAAGCCCGCCAAACCGGCTCCCACTATCGCTATCTGCATAACGCCAAAAAATTTTAACTTTGCTTAACAGTTTATCTCAGATGTCTCCCCAACGGTGCCACCGGGCGGGAATCGTGCCGCCGTTCACAAATCATAATAACTTGCAATAAAAAGAGCCAGAGCATGACACCCTGGCTGACCTGTGTATCCATCTGAGAGAGGAGAACTCTGGGATTACTCTAGCACTTATTGAAAAATAATGTCAAGAAACAGCGATAACCTGGGGAACCGGAACCAAAACTCCCGGCGCAACATCCTGCAGTTATGGACTAAAATCTTGCCACAGGAGTTTTTATGGGCAAAAGCAAACACGTGCAACGGGCGGTTATTGCTGGTGTTTTGGCGTTAGGGTTAACGAGCGGGGGGGTGCTGGGTCTGCCGGGATTACCGGTGCCGGTGGCGGTAGCCCAGCAAGTCGCCGACCCCAACCCGGAGCCGGACAGTCGCCAGGTGCCCCCCGATACTTCGATTTCGGGCGTGTTTACCGAGGCGCAGGTAAATCCCAATTCGGTGCGGATTTTTGTCAATGACCGGGATGTGACCAGTCAAAGCACGATTACCCGGACGTTTTTCAGCTATAAACCCGCCAGCCCCCTCCCGACCGGGCGCAACACGGTGCGGGTGACCTATACGGGGGCGGGGGGAGCGACGCGCACCGTGCAATGGTCGTTCCGGGTACAAGCCCCCCAGGCGCAAGTGAAAATTAATTCCATTACCCACAATGCCGACAGCCAACCCTTGGGGCCGGGCAGTACATTTCTGGCTACCATGAATGGCACCCCTCGCTCCCAGGCCACGATCTGGCTTGTCCGGGAAGGGCGGGCACCGGAAGCTTTGAGTACCCAGGAAGTGTCGCCGGGGGTGTATGTTGCCACCTTAACGGTACGGTCGGGGGATGTATTTCGCAACGGTGCGGTTGTGGGGCGTCTGCAACGCAGTGACCAAGTGATTTACGGAGCGGCGGCGCAACCGGTGGAATTTGTTGGGACAGCGACCAGCACGCCGGTTCCGCCGATTGGTACTGTTCCCCCCACCAGTCCGGGCAATCCGGGGGCGATTCCCTTGCAACCGCAGTTCACCAGCCATCAAAACGGTGAAGAAATTCGCACCCGTGGCTTTACCTTAGTAGGACAAACCCGTCCGCGCGCTGTGGTGCAAATCCGGGTCACGTCCCAGGTGCCGGTGTTGGGGGGAGTGATTACGGTCGCCCCGCAAACCCTGGTCAATCAGGATGTGGTGGCCGATGCCAATGGCCGCTTTGAAATTGCCGTGCCCTATCGCGGGGTGGTACCGGCGGGGGCAGAATATCGGGTGCGAGCGGTGAGCCGGGCGGGGAATGAGGTCAGTGCCCCGGTAGAATTGGTGTTGGTGCAGGGGCGATGAATACCCTGGCGGGTCGAGACATTCTCAGCATGGGGGATTTTTCCGCCCCAGAAATCCACGGTCTGTTGGACTTGGCTCGCCAGTACAAACGGGGGCACACCACCCCCACCGGGCAGGGACGGGTATTGGGGTTACTGTTTACCAAAGCCTCGACCCGCACCCGGGTCAGCTTTTCGGTCGCCATGATGCGGTTGGGGGGGCAGGTGCTCGACCTCAATCCCAGCGTGATTCAGATGGGACGAGGGGAACCCATTCAGGACACGGCGCGGGTTTTGGACCGCTATTTGGACGTGCTGGCGATTCGGACGTTTGCCCAAGCCGATGTGGCCATGTTTGCCCAATGGGCGGCCATGCCGGTCATCAACGCCCTCACAGACCAGGAACATCCCTGTCAAGTGTTGGCGGATTTACTCACGGTGCAGGAATGTTTTGGCGATTTTGCGGGTCTGAAGATGGCCTACTTGGGCGATGGCAATAATGTCAGTCATTCCCTCCTGCTGGGGTGTGCCCTGGTGGGCATGGCTCTCACGGTTGCTACCCCGCCGCAACACGCCCCCGACCCCGCCATTGTGCGCCAAGC
>JAUQVQ010000105.1:0-5574 GCA_039794725.1 Gloeomargarita sp. HHBFW_bins_162 | reverse complement strand
GGCAATGTGGACGTACCGCAGGAAGCGTTTATGGCGGTGTTGAAACTAAAAACCGAGTAGCCCTTGTCGGGGGTTCCCACGGGCGGCTATCCTGATTGAGGAAGCCCTAAGTTGATTATGCGGTACCAGCGAATCCTGCTGAAATTGAGTGGGGAAGCCCTGATGGGTCGCCTGAGCTATGGGATTGACCCGGAGGTGGTGCAGGGCATTGCCAAGGAGATTGCCGACGTGGTACACAGTGGCGTGCAAACGGCGATTGTGGTGGGGGGCGGTAACATTTTTCGGGGAGTGAAAGGAGCCGCCGCTGGCATGGATCGGGCGACGGCGGATTATATTGGCATGTTGGCAACGGTGATGAATGCCATGACCCTACAGGATGCCCTAGAGCAAATTGGCGTACCAACCCGGGTGCAGACGGCGATTTCCATGCAGGAGGTGGCAGAACCCTACATTCGCAGGCGGGCGATTCGGCATCTGGAGAAAGGGCGGGTGGTGATTTTTGCCGCCGGTTCCGGGAATCCCTTTTTCACAACCGATACGACGGCGGCTCTGCGTGCGGCGGAAATTGATGCCGAGGTGGTGTTCAAAGCCACGAAAGTAGATGGGGTGTACGATGCGGACCCGAAGGTGAATCCCAGTGCCCGGCGGTTCGAGAGTTTGAACTACAGCCACGTTCTGAGTCACGGGTTGCAGGTCATGGACGGGACGGCGATTACCCTCTGCCAGGAAAATAATATCCCGATTGTGGTGTTCGACCTGTCCGTACCGGGGAATATCCGGCGGGCGGTGCAAGGGGAACCGATTGGTACGATTGTGGGAGGTTACTGTGAAATTAAATGAGATTGAAACCAAAATGCAGCAAACCCTGGAAGCTACGCAACGGGCGTTCAACACGATTCGCACCGGTAGAGCCAACGCCTCCTTGCTTGACCGGGTGATGGTGGATTATTACGATGTCCCAACGCCGTTGCGTTCTTTGGCGAATATCACCACGCCGGATGCCAGTACCATTATGATTCAGCCCTACGACCGTTCCACCTTAGGGTTAATCGAAAAAGCGATTAGTACTTCCGATGTGGGGTTAACCCCCAACAATGATGGCACGCAAATTCGCCTGAATATCCCCCCCTTAACCGCAGAGCGGCGCAAAGAATTAGTGAAAAGTGTGAGCAAATTAGCCGAGGAAGGCAAGGTGGCTCTGCGCAACATTCGCCGGGATGCGGTGGAGCAGGTACGCAAGCAGGAAAAAGCCGCCGAAATCTCCAAAGATGAAGCCTTTAGTTTGCAGGAATCCATCCAAAAGCTAACGGATAAATACATCAGCAAAGTAGATGAAATGACGCAGGCGAAAGAAAAAGAAATTATGACCGTTTAGGTGAGTTGGTTAACGTCTGGGTTGTCAAAATCAGGCTGAATCTGAGAGTAAAGACCTGCTGAATAGAACAATTCTGTTTGAGTTGGAAGGGTGGCAGGAGTATTGCCCTTGGATTTGGTTCTCCGTAATTTGGGTCTGAATATGGCAATCCCTTCTCAATCTGGAATACACCGCCCCCGATTTGGTTCTTTTTTTCTCTGTACCCCTTTGTTATCTATAAAAAATGGGCACTCTATAAATTAGTAATAGCGGTCGCAGGGGCGCAGCCCCCGATTGGGTTCTTTTTTTCTCCATACCCCTTTGTTATCTATAAAAATGAATAAAAAATGAATACAGGATAGGGTTGACAGAAAAAGACAGCTTAAGATAATTTTAACGAGGGGGATCAGTCGCTCGACTTTTGACCTCAACTCTTTTCTGCGGTTTCCAAGGAGATAAACATTATGGACACTTCTGACGGTAGTAGTTGTTTGACTACTTCGCAAGAATCTGTCCCTTGGTCTGAAAATTCCTGCTGTGGTCAGTGGGCGATGGTGCAGGTGAACTTCGCTGGATTCGTTCTCGGATAAGGCGTTTCGGTTCATCTCCAGTCGTCGCTGAGCAGAGCGATTTCACCAAAAGGAGATGAACCATGAACAAACTCCGATGGGTTTAAGTATCAATCAAACCATCTGATTGACCAGCATCTTACTGCGCTAACCCGTGTGAGATAGTGGTCACTGAGATTGGCTTTTGGTATTACTCATTTTCCCGGTTCGTGTGTGGAATTGGGTTAATTTGTGCTGGCGATAACGGGACAAAATGATGCGAATTGCTCTGTTCATTTGTCCTGGGAAAAATGCTTTTGCCCACCGATAAGGAGAATCATTATGACCCCGAATCATTTGCGCAATCTGCTGGCCTATCCGCAAGGATTTGGTGCAGCGAAACTGACGGCGAATCAGCTGGATACCCTGGCCCTGTTGAATTTACTGCGGGAGGTGGAACCCCATAAACAGGTGCTGGCGTTTCGGTTGCTGGGGAAGAATCGGGCGATGGCGGTATTTGAGGCCATGACGCCCGAAGAGCAGGCAACCTTGGTGCAAAAGATGACTGACCCGGAAATTTTGCCGTTTTTGGAGGCTCTTGACCCGGATCAGCGGGTGCGCTTGTTTGAGGAATTGCCCGCTAAAGTGACCAAACGGTTGCTCCGCCAAATGAGTGAGGAATCCCGAGCGGTGGTCAATCTCCTGCTGGGCTACCCGGAAGGCAGTGTGGGGCGGCGGATGAATTTGCGGTACTTGGCTTTGCGGGATTATGGGACGGTCAATGAGGCGATTCAGGCAATCCGAAAGTCGCAACTTGGAGATGATGACCTCAACATTATTTTTGTGATTGATGCCGAAGGTTTTTACTGTGGGTTTATTCGCCCGACGCAACTGATGAAGGCGGAACCCCACACTGTACTTAAAGAACTCGCTCAGGGGCACGATATTGCGGTGCGGGCAACGGCATCTGAATTATCAGCGGCCAAATTATTAAAAGAGCGAGATTTACCGGCGATTCCGGTGGTGGACAATGAGGGGCGATTGGTGGGGGATTTGACCTTTGATGATGTGTTGGATTTGATTGAACAGGAGGCCACGAGTGCAATTTTGGCGCAGGCGGGGATTGGGAATTTATTGGAACGGGATCAAACCTGGAGTGAAAATTTGGTGCGGGGGCCGATTCGTTATGCCATTCAATTACGAATTGCCTGTTTAATTATTACCCTGATTGGGGGGATGATTGTGGGCGGGGTGATTCAAAATTTTGAAGAAGTCCTCGAGGCGGTGGTTTCGGTTGCCATTTTTATCCCCGTAGTTATGGACATGGGTGGTAATGTGGGGACGCAATCCACGACCATTTTTGCGCGGGGGTTAGCGTGGCAACATATTGACATTCGCCGCTACGCCAGTTACCTGTTTCGAGAGTTCAAAATTGGAGCCATTATGGGGTTGATTCTGGGAACCGCAGGCGGGTTCATTGCTTATGTTTGGCAAGGTATTCCCAATGGTATTCCTCAGTTGGGATTGGCGGTGGGATTATCATTATTTACGGTGATTTCCTTGGCGGCAGTTTTGGGGGCACTATTGCCTTGGTTACTGCTCAAATTTGGGTTTGATCATGGCCCTGCTTCTGACCCATTTATCACGACCATTAAGGATTTCACCGGGGTGTTACTTTATTTTTATCTGGTCAGTCTCCTATTAGGTATTGAAACATGACGCTAACCGAGTTTACTCTGCGCTTAGTGGTGGCGTTTTTGTTGGGTTCAGCCCTGGGGTTAGAACGGCAGTGGCGGCAACGGATGGCGGGGTTGCGAACCAATACGCTGGTGGCAACGGGGGCGGCGTTGTTTGTCATGCTTTCAGTCCTGACACCGGGGGATTCGAGTCCGACTCGGGTGGCCGCTCAGGTGGTGTCGGGGATTGGGTTCTTGGGCGGCGGCGTGATTTTGCGGGAGGGGTTGACGGTGCGGGGGTTAAATACGGCGGCGACCCTGTGGTGTGCGGCGGCCATTGGGGCGCTGGCGGGGGCGGGGTTGCTCTCTCAGGCAACCATCGGGGCGGGGGCGGTTTTGGTTGCCAATCTCGTCTTGCGTCCCTTGAGCCATCGGATTAACCAACAACCCCTGAAAGGCACAGAGTTGGAACTGTGCTATTCCTGCGAGATTGTCTGTCGGGTGAAGCAGGAAGCTCATGTGCGGGCGTTGCTCCTGCAATCGGTGGCGGCGGGGGGTAAATTGCGTCTGCGCTCGCTGTACAGTGAAAATTTGGAGGATAAACCGGATCGGGTAAGTGTCGAGGCGGAGTTGGTCACTCAGGAGCGTAACGATGCGTTTCTCGAACAAATTGTCAGTCGCCTAAGCCTAGACCCCGGCGTGATTTCGGTGCATTGGCGGATTACGGAACAGGAGTTTGGTTAGTCATGCTTTGGAGTTGGTTGGTCGGTTGTTCCTTTATCCATTTCTGAGGAGGTCAAATCATGTCCCTTTGGCAATCATTTCTGGCGGTATTTTTAACGGTTTTTCTGGCGGAAGTTGGGGATAAAACCCAAGTGGCAACCATGCTGTTTTCTGCGAATGCCAATTCCAATAAATTCATCGTTTTTGGCGGGGCGGCCTCGGCGTTAATTCTCGCTACAGCCATTGGGGTCATCGTTGGCACTCAATTGGAACGGCTCTTATCCCCCAATCTCTTAAAAATGATAGCGGGGGTAGGGTTTGTTGTAGTGGGAATATGGACAATTGTTGCCAAGTAAAGTAAATACTATAGCAATCCTTTTTTTTAGGTTTGCAACAACGGTCACAGGGGCAGTCCACGCCGTGCGCCCCAGGCGTAGCCCCCGTTTCTGGTGCTCCGTAATTTGGGTGTTCTGATAATAGAACTTCTCCTTTGCTTCAATAAATAGAGGTTCCCATTTGCATCCATAGCGATTTCCTTAAGGGAACCTCTATCTATTCAATTGGGCAAAGAATCTCTCGGTTAGAATCCAGAAGTTACGGAAAACCAATGTCGGGGGCTACGCCCCTGCGACCGCTGATTGATAATTTTTAGAGGTTCCCTTAATTGTATGCAGGGACTCTGCGGGAGTCCCCCGTCGTATGGGAAATCACCCCAGAATAATACGGACGACCGTACTGAATCCCCCCGATTTCGGTTCTATACTGAAAACAGATGTGCAAATCACCCACTCTATTCCTGGTTATTTCCTATGCAACCCAACGACCCCAATAAATTTACCGAAAGTGCTTGGAACGCCATCGCGCAGGCTCTAGAACTTACCAAGCAAAACCAAAACCAGTACATTGAATCCGAGCATTTGTTATTCGCTTTGCTGGAGGCGGAAGGTTTAGCCAATAGGATTTTGCAGCGGTTAAACATTAATCCCCAACAGATGCGGGATAAAGTTGAAATGTTGGTGCGGCGTAATCCCAAAATCACAGGGGGCGACGGGCATATTTACATTGGGAGTAGCTTTGATAAACTCCTTGACCGAGCCGAACAATACCGCCAACAATTCAAGGATGATTTTATCGCCGTTGAGCATCTCCTTTTGGCCTATACTCAGGATGACCGTTGTGGTAAAAAACTCTTCCAGGAATTCGGTATCAGTGGTGAGCAAAAACTGAAAGAAACCATCCAACAAATTCGGGGGAACCAAACCGTGAAAAATCG
>JAUQVQ010000104.1:0-5595 GCA_039794725.1 Gloeomargarita sp. HHBFW_bins_162 | reverse complement strand
TAATAGAAACAGCGGCGTGGATTGAAGGAACCCTGATCGCCCTGGTGCAACCTCTGGCGCAAACCCTCGACCCCCTGGTGATGGAGCAACCGGCCTGTGTTGGCTGCAAGCACTACCACGGTCAGGTCTATAACGATCAGATTTTTGTCTGTGCCATGCACCCCTACGGCGTGGGGGCGGAATCATGCCCCGACTGGGAAGCCCTCTGGTCTTAGGGAAAAACTTGGTATTCTGGAGGTGCAGTGCCAGTCTATAACAATCCCTTTTGAATTTATAACAACGGTCGCAGGGGGGCACCCCCCGTCTCTGGTTTTCCGTAATCTGGGCATTCTGGCAATAGAACTTTTCCCTTGCTTCAATAAATAGAGGTGTCCCTAAGTCACTTTTTGGCTGAGACAAGCAGCGTTTGCCTGGTCAATGAAACTGGCCAGATTGAGGGCACCTCTAAAAATTGGTGATTAGCGGTCGCAGGGGGGCACCCCCCGCCTCTGGTTCTCCGTAATCTCTGGATTCCAACTAAGAGATTTTTGGCTCGCTTGAATAAATAGAGGTGCCCTTGAATGAGAATATTTTCGATTTTATGCACTGTTTTCATGAATTCCCCAATCTTGAGCCATGTGAAAGTAGGTACGATATTCACGCCAATACGGCAAAGTGAGCAACAACTGGTCAGCCCAAGACAACTGGCAAGGCCCGCCGACTTTTGGGCGTTGACGTACTGCATCTTTTCCAACACTCAACATCAGATGAAAGGTTGCAAAAGTCACGCCGCATAGCCGTTTGAACTCTGATGGACTCAACTGAGCCAACTCTTCATACCGCATAAAATCCCCCAAAAAATCTCTCTTTGGTTTACCCTCTTAGTCTCTAGGTATTTCTTACTCTTACAAGAGGTCTAGTGAAAACCATCTGGCGGCGACCATTGCCTTGGTGACCCATGCCCCCCAATCGCCCGCTTATTACAAACAGTTGCTTAAACCCATTCCATCGTTGGCTCATGTTCTGGTCGAGGTTAATCCTTGTCCCGGCGAACCTTGCTCCCCTGGTTAAGGAATCGTTAGGGCATTCCCCACATTCATCGCCCGGTCAAATCCCTGTTTTATCCCCAGTTCGATGACCTTAACTACCTCGGCTAAAATGCGGGGGAGTTTCTCTTTTTGTTCTGAATTAAACGGCTCCAAAACATAGTGGGCACTGTCTCCCACCAGCGGGCGACCAATGCCGATCCGCAGGCGGGGAAATTCCTGGGTTCCCAAGTGTTGAATAATGGATTTCATGCCATTGTGTCCCCCGGCGGAACCATTTTTGCGTAAGCGGATTTTCCCAAAAGGCAGGTCTAAATCATCATAAATAACTAATACATATCGGGGCATAATTTTGAACCAATGACACACCGCCTGCACCGCCTGCCCGGAATGATTCATATAGGTATTAGGTTTGAGTAAAATCACATCGTTCCCCTGGGCGATCCACCCGTGTAATTTAGTTTTTTCCTGCCACGAAATTCCCCATTCTTTCGCCAGTAAATCTACCGCCATAAAGCCGATATTGTGACGGGTTAATTCATACTTGCTCCCCGGATTACCCAGACCGACAATTAACTGGAAAGGGGACATGAAATAATACAGTTAACCCTTGGGTTGATTGGGGAGTTCACAGGTGACCCCTTCACAGGCTGAGGCTTGGGGCACCAGTTGTAAATCCGGTTGGTCATATTGCTGTAATAATGCACCAAAATCAGCCATTTTCCGCCGTTGTAACACCCCTTGCATCAACTGTTCATACTGTTCTTTACTAATCGGTTCAAAGGGCAGACGGGGAAAGGTTTGCAGGGCATCAAAACGCGAGAGCAAAGCCGCACTGATATACCCCTCATCCCGTTGAATGGCTTGGTAAATGCGAGCCGCAAGCGACTCAATTTCATACTCCCGAAATTCAATCGTGGCCGACGTATTATGCGTCGTATAATTCCGCTGAACATTCATATAAAAATCAAACTGCGCCAGGGCATTGAACCGACTAATATCCACCCCCGCTTCATCGGCAATATCCGCCCAGGAAACGGCTACAGGAATTTCCACCAACCATTCATTACACCGGGGGTCAAAGGGGTCATTGAGCAAATTGCCCTGGTCGTCCTTGTCCGATTGTCCCGGCACGACTGTATAGCCATAGTCCATACAAGCCAGCGCCACCGGGTCATTTTTGGCGAAGGTAATCCGGCGAATGTAGCGTTGCGCTTTGGGGGGATGCCAACCGGGCGAGGCATTGGTGAGCAAACTTTTGGTGCCCGCCGGTTGCACCGTCGTACAGCGGTTGGGGCGGCGCAGACCATGCCGGTCGCAATACTCCCACACCACCCGATGCACCACATCCCGCCAGAATTGCAGATAATCGGTTTCTTTTTGCCGCAAAATCAAGCCCAATTCACTCTTAGGCCGATCTGCCGCCCACCACTGCAACCATTCTTTCCCAAACGCATGCACAAAAAAGTCAAATAACCCCGTAAACGACACCCCCACAATCGGGTCAAGTTCGCGGGAATACTGAAACCTCGGCTCGACAAATCGGTGATTCAATAACGCTGCCACCGATAACGCCCCCGCCGTAAATGCCCTTTCCTGTTCTTCAAAGTCATGGGGATCAATTTGATTCAGATGAATTTCAGACAAATTGCAATGGAAGTCAGCACCTAAGATTTCCCCGCAAGGATTCAGACCATACCGACTCATGCGGTGATCCAGTTCGGCCTCCAGAGCCGGATCGGTCGTCAGGGCGGGGCGTTCAGGAGCTTGGGTCATGGTGCAACAGACGTGACAGTTGTTGACCATGATATACCCCAGGGGTTCAGTTTTGTGGTTACGTTATTATGAATTTATGTCGAGTAGGTGTACTGCCAGAGACTATGCCCACCCTGCGGATTGTCCTGAGCGATCAAGTCTTAGAGCCGGAATCGGTCTGCCAAAATTGCCCCCTTGCCAGTCATAGCGGCGCACCCCGCTGGTTGGGGGGGCGGTTGGGGTGTGGGCATCCGGCACAACGCAGTGAACCCCAAGAACCCTTAGCTTTTGAATGTGCGATGGGGTTTCGGGTGGTCGCCCTCCGTTGATTGCCGCTGTTGCGTATAGTTGTAAATAGTCCCGTTCACCTAACCCTATGCCTGCCTACACTGCCACTGCTGATGCCTACCAAGGCGAATTTCGCCGCCTACAAGGACTTCTGCCTGCGGAAATGCGGGGCTGGGTGACCATTGTCCCGACTACGGCCATGAACCCCCCGGTGATCACCAGCGAAGAGGTGGACAAAGACCAGGTGGAAGTGCAAATTGACCCGGTGCGGTGGGAACAGTTGGCGTTGGATCAGCGAAATTTGCTGTTTTGGCATGAGGTGGCTCGCATTCAGAGTGACACCTTGCCCAAAGAGGGCTGGGAAATGGCGGCTCTGGCGATTGGCTTGGGGGGAACGGTCGGGGAATTGTGGGTACAAGATACGCTTTTACTGTTGCTGTCCCTGGGACTGACGGGGTTTGCGGGGTATCGCCTGTGGCGGCGCCATCAAAAACAAAACGCCCTCAAACTCGCCCTCAAAGCCGATGAACGAGCCATTCAGTTGGCGACCCAGTACGGCTACAGTTTGCCCAATGCCTACAAAAGTCTGGGCAGCGCCCTGAAACTGCTGGCGGAACAAACTCCCGACAAAAACCGCCGCCGCCGTTACGAAGCCCGGTTGGATGCCCTGAAACGCAGCGCCCAGCGAGCTAGAGAAGCCAGCCGTAATCGCGCCCAAACCGAGTATTGAGTATTTGTACCAAAATCGCCTTGACAAACCTTTATAATAAGGAGTAGACATTGCGCTTTGTTGCGGAATGTTTTATAAGAAGTTGTTTTTTTACGGTTGTGATATGCCTCGAATTTTGGTTATTGATGATGATGCCGCTATTACAGAACTGGTTAAGGTAAATCTGGAACTAGCGGGGTACGATGTCAGCGAAGCCAGCGATGGGGTAAAAGGTCAGGCTCTGGCGGTGCAATTGTTGCCCGATTTAATTATGTTGGATTTGATGTTGCCCCGGGTGGATGGGTTAACCCTCTGCCAGCGGTTGCGGCGGGATGAACGCACGGAGGATATTCCCATTTTGATGCTGACGGCTCTGAGTCAAACCCAAGATAAGGTGGAAGGCTTTAATGCTGGGGCGGATGATTATTTAACCAAACCGTTTGAAGTGCAGGAAATGTTGGCACGGGTGCGGGCGTTGTTGCGCCGGTCGGATCGGATGCCCCAGGCGACTCACGGGGAAATCCTCAGCTATGGCCCCCTGACCCTGATTCCCGAACGGTTCGAGGCGGTCTGGTTTGACAAAACGGTGAAATTGACCCATCTGGAATTTGATTTACTGCACTGTTTACTGCAACGGCATGGGCAGACGGTTTCCCCCAGCGATATTTTGCGGGAGGTGTGGGGTTACGACCCGAATGATGATATTGAAACCATCCGGGTACACGTGCGGCACCTGCGTACCAAATTGGAACCCGACCCCCGCCATCCCAAGTACATCAAAACCGTATATGGGGCGGGTTATTGTCTGGAACTCCCGGCGTTGGAGGGGGACGAATTGGCCAATCGCAATGAAATGGCCGCTTCCTAACCCAGGGCTGATACCATAGAAACAGTGATTGCGGTGGGGCATGACCACACAAACGTCAACGGAGCAGTGTTACATTGACCGGGTACAGGGAACCCGTCGTCTGAGTAATTATTGGTGGGCAACCGTCGTCGGTTTGGGCGGGGTCGGGTTTCTGCTGGCGGGGATTTCCAGCTATACCCACGTGAATTTATTGCCTTTTGCCGACCCGACCCAGTTGATTTTCATTCCCCAGGGCATCGTCATGGCGGCGTATGGGGTAGCCGGGATGGGATTAAGTTTATTTCTCTGGTTGCTGATCGCCTGGGATGTGGGCGGCGGCTACAACGAGTACAACAAGCAGACCAATCAAGTCAAAATTTTTCGCTGGGGTTGGCCGGGGAAAGACCGGCGGGTGGAATTAGTCTATCCTTTGGATGAAGTGCAGGCGATTCGGGTGGATGTCAAGGATGGGTTTAATCCCAAACGGGCGTTGTACTTGCGTCTGCGGGGCAAGCGGGATATTCCTTTGACTCGGGTGGGGCGGCCTTTGGCCTTATCGGAATTGGAAGACCAGGCGGCACGGTTAGCCCGGTTTCTCGGTGTACCGGTGGAGGGATTGTAATGGGGCGGTTTTTGCTGGTCAGTTTAATGCTATTGTGCTTAATGGGGTGTCAGGCCAACGCTGACAGTCTTGCTAATCAACCTACGCCGGAGGCAACCCTCGCCATGACCAACACCAATTGCAACATTCCGCCGGAGTTAGTCCAACCCTTGCGGGGCTATCCTTGTTTGAACGGTAAGGCGACGGTGGATATGGTGGTCAACGGCCAGACCATTACCTTAGAAATTAACGGTGAGGATGCCCCGGTGACGGCGGGAAATTTTGTGGATTTGGTGCAACGGGGTTTTTACAACAACCTGACCTTTCATCGGGTGGTGCGGGAGCCGCAGCCGTTCGTGGTGCAGGGGGG
>JAUQVQ010000103.1:0-5609 GCA_039794725.1 Gloeomargarita sp. HHBFW_bins_162 | reverse complement strand
CCAAAGACGGGGACTACGCCCCTGCGACCGCTAATGATGAATTTTAGAGGTACCCTTAGCTAAGGGAAAATTCTCTTGCCAGAACACCCGAATTACAGAGAACCAAAGGCGGGGGCTGCGCCCCTGCGACCGCTAATGATGAATTTATGGAGTTAATAGAGGTAGGTGCCTATTATTTCTAACCCCTCTGAGGAGAGCGACACAGGGGGGCTACCGCTGTCTAACCTAGTCCAACTGATGACCCGTCAATTCAATAAACACATCTTCCAGGTTCGATGGGCGCACCAACAGACCAGTTTTGTCCTCAAACTGATCTAAATAGGCATTGGCGGCGGCTAAAGTCGGGAAAAATTTATGTTCCCAGCGGTCGCCCACCTGCTTGACCACGATCCCTTCCCCCAGATGATGCCGTAACTCGGCTACCGTCCCTTGTGCGATTAATTTGCCCCCGTCAATAATGCCCACCCGCTCGCACAAATAGTCCACTTCTTCCATGTAATGGCTGGTTAAGACAATCGTCATGCCCTCTTGGTTAAGTTGCCGGATAATTGCCCACAAGCGACGGCGAGTTTGGGGGTCAAGGCCAACGGTGGGTTCGTCCAGAAACAAAACCTGCGGTTCATGCAACAGGGCACGGGCAATCTGTAACCGCCGTTTCATCCCGCCCGAGAGAATTTTCGCCAGATCATCCCGCCGGTCGCTCAATTCCACGTACTCCAACCAGTAATTGATCCGCCGCCGCCGTTCTGTTTGGGGAATATGGTGCAAACGCCCGTGAAATTCCATATTTTCCCAAACCGTTAAATCCCCGTCCACGCTCACCTGTTGCAAAACCACGCCAATCCGCCGCCGCACTTCTAAGGGTTGCTTGACCACATTGCACCCCGCCACCCAAATATCCCCCTCACTCGGGCGGGTCAAGGTGGTCAACATGCGGATCGTGGTGGATTTACCCGCCCCGTTCGGCCCTAACAACCCAAAGGTTTCGCCCCGCCCAATCGTCAAGGTTAAATCCTGTACCACCGGCTTGCGGTTATAGACTTTGTAAACATTTTGTAAACAAACCGCCGTGGAGCAGGTCGCACAGTCCCGGTGGGGGTGAGTTGTGGTGGTCATGACTGCCCCTCTGATGATGGCAAGGTTTCGGGAACTGGGTCGTAGCCACCGGGTGCAAAGGGATGACATCGGGCTAACCGCTTTAACGCCAATTGTCCCCCCTGCCAGAGGCCAAACCGTTCGATGGCGGTGTAGGCGTAACAGGAACAGGTGGGGTAAAAACGGCAACTCGGAGGTTTAAGTGGCGAAATCCACCGTTGGTAACCCCGAATCGCTCCCAGGCACCAGGATTTCATGGGGTTGGCCGTTGCGGTCGGCGGACTGGAGCCGTCGGACGGGGGCGGGGCGGTTCTGTCGGCCAGGGTTGTGCGGACAACAATTCCCGCCGTAACCACACCGAGCGGTACAAATCCCGGGGGTAAAACTTTTGCCGCAGACACAACACCATGTGTCGGGAGGTTTCTTCCGTATCCAGAATGACCCATGGGCCTTCTGCCTCTGCCCACTGATCATCCTTGAGATAAACGGTACTCCCCTGGGCAAGTTCTGGAACAGCAGGTACAACCGACGGAGTCGAAGAGGTCATGGGCAATATCCAAATCAGAAGGGTTATGCTGATTACTCTGATTTTAGCCAACTGAACATCGCCCGCAAATCCCGCCCCACTTCTTCAATGGGGTGTTCGGCTTCCCGCCGCCGCATCGCCGTAAAGCCCGGTTTGCCCGCCTGATTTTCCAAGACAAACTCCCGGGCGAATTGGCCGGTTTGAATCTCCGTAAGAATTTTCCGCATCTCGGCACGCACCTGCTCATCAATGACCCGTGGCCCCCGGGTGTAATCCCCGTACTCCGCCGTATTGGAAATGCTATCCCGCATCCGCGACAGGCCGCCTTCGACGATCAAATCCACAATCAACTTCACCTCGTGCAGACACTCAAAATAGGCCAACTCCGGCTGATACCCCGCCTGCACCAAGGTTTCAAACCCGGCTTTGATCAAAGCCGTCAACCCACCGCACAGCACCACCTGTTCCCCAAACAAATCGGTTTCGGTTTCCTCCCGGAAGCTGGTTTCCAAAATCCCCGCCCGGGTGCCACCAATCCCCTTGGCATAGGCCATCGCCCGTTCCCGTGCCTGCCCCGACGCATTTTGATACACCGCAAACAAACAGGGCACTCCCTGCCCCTGCACATACGTCCGTCGCACCAGATGCCCCGGCCCTTTGGGAGCCACCATAATCACATCCACATCGGGGGGCGGCACAATCTGGGCAAAGTGAATGTTAAACCCATGGGCAAACGCCAGGATATTCCCCGGTTGCAGATGGGGTTGAATTTCCCGTTGGTACACCGTTTTTTGCACCTCATCGGGAAGCAGAATCATGACCAATTCCGCTTGCGCCACCGCTTCGGCTACGGGTAAAACCGGCAACCCCTCGGCTTGGGCTTTGGCCGCTGATTTACTGCCGGGATACAGCCCCACCGTCACGGATAACCCACTGTCTCGCAGATTTAACGCATGGGCGTGCCCCTGGGAACCGTAGCCAATAATCGTAATCGGCTTGGATTGTAAAAGACTTAAATCCGCATCCGTATCGTAGTACATCCGAGCCATGCGTCACCTCTGGAGCAAGAATATCTTTGAGCCTTTGATCATACCAGAATCTGGGTCAGAAAAAGGAGTTTTTCCTAAAACTGGGCGGGTGCGGGTCACCTGTTATACTGAACACAAATCGCTTCCCTGTGGCGTTATGAACCTGTGCATTCTGCAAGTCGAAATCCTGCAGGCACCCCAACTGCGGTACACCCAGGATAATAATTTGGCGGTGACTGAGATGTTGGTGCAATTTCCCGGTTTGCGTCCCGATGACCCCCAGGGGCGGCTGAAACTGGTGGCGTGGGGCAATTTGGCCGAACAAGCGGCACAGCAGTTCCACGTGGGGGATCAGATTTTGGTAGAAGGTCGTTTGGGCATGGTGAAGGTGGATTTACCCGGCGGCAGTCGCACCACCCGCGCCGAATTAACGGCGGCACGGATATTCCCAATCCAGGTGGGCGAAGCCATGGGGGGAGAATCGCCCCCGACGACTGCCCCGGCTCCCTCTCCCGTGGCGGTGGCTTCCAGCGATGATACCAGCACCCCCTTTTGAGCTGGTTGTGGCGACCACCAATCCGGGCAAGGTGCGGGAAATTCGTGCCTATCTCCCCGATTGGAATTGTTTGATTCCGCCAGCGGACTTGATTTTGGCAGAAACGGGGGATACCTTTGCCGAGAATGCCCGGATGAAGGCGACCCAAGCAGCGTTGGCGCTGGAGATGTGGGCGATTGCCGATGATTCGGGTCTGGAGGTGGAGAGTTTGGACGGGGCGCCGGGGGTGTTTTCGGCTCGCTATGGGCGCACGGATGCGGAACGGATTGAACGGCTGTTATTTGAACTGGGGGACGAACGGGAGCGCACGGCGCGGTTTGTCTGTGCGGTGGCCGTCGCCAATCCCCAGGGGGAGATTGTTGCCGAGGCGGAGGGGGTCTGTGTGGGGGAAATTCTCCGGGCACCTCGCGGCACGGGGGGGTTTGGCTATGACCCGATTTTTTATGTCCCGGCGCAGGGGTTGACGTTTGCCCAAATGACCCCGGCGCAGAAACAGCGGGTGAGTCATCGGGGGCAGGCATTTCAATCCTTGTTTCCCCAACTGGCACGTCTGCGGTGAAACCCTCCTGGCGTTGGCTGGTTTGGGCGTTGGTACTGGGCTTTTTGGGGCGGAAACTGGGGCAATCCTGGAGCGAAGTCCAACATCTGCCCTGGCGGACGCCGATGCTCCTGTGGTGGTTGGGAGCCGGTCTGGTGACGACGGGGGCGCATCTGTGGGCGGGGTGGTTGTGGGGGCGGAGTTTGGGCTGGCTGGGGTATCCGGTTGCCAGTCGCTGGGCGGTACCCCTCTACGTGCAGACCAATCTGGCCAAGTATATTCCGGGGAATGTCTGGCATTTTTACGGGCGCATCCAGGCGGCGCAACGCTGTCACATCCCGGTGGGCGTGGTTATTGTCAGTATTTTGTTAGAAGCCTTACTGTTGGTGGCGGTGGCGGTGATTGTCGGAGCAACCCGGTGGGAAACATGGCTCTGGCCGGTGGGTGCCCTGCTGATGGTCTTGGTGGCATTGCATCCCTCGTGTTTGAACCGGCTATTGGGCTGGGTGGGGCGGCGCAAGGCCAAAGGTGCGGTTTTGCCCCCGATTCGGAGCTACCCCTTGCCGTTACTGCTGGGAGCCTTGGGGTTTATGGGCTTGCGGGGCGGGGGATTTCTGCTGGTGTTGGGAGCCTGGTTGCCGCTTCGCTGGCAGGAATTGCCGCATCTGCTGGGAGCGTTTGGCTTGGCCTGGTTGCTGGGGTTTATCGTGCCGTTGGCTCCGGGCGGGTTGGGGGTATTCGAGGCCACATTGACGGCAAGTTTAGTTGGTATCGTGCCCACTGAGATTGTGCTGGCCGCCGCAGTTGGGTATCGCTTGGTGAGTCTGATTGCGGAGGTGGCCGCCGCTGGCGTAGGGGTAGGATGGGGGCGGAGGGACTTGAACCCTCACGACCTTTAGGGTCAACGGATTTTCATCCTCCACCGACTTTCGCCGGAGGGCACATACCCCTGGAGAATCGGACTCTCCCTTTACCCACGAAGTGAACTTCGCTCGGGTAGCTCCCGTCGAGTCTCTGCACCTTCCGCAGGGATCACCCCTGGGCTTGGCTCAGGATTGCCGTATCTACCAGCGTAGAGTTAGGTTTCCCTGAATTTGAGAGCATTCACTTATGGGATTTCTCCCACAAGGCTCAATAGCTTAAGTCCGTAGCGTCTACCATTCCGCCACGCCCCCAAGTGAATTATTAAGATAGCATATTCGCGACCACCGCAACGGCGGTTCCAAGTACCCTGCTGGGCTAAACTAGCAATCATTGGCGTTAATCCAGTGATTTTATCCCTAGTCAATATGACCAGTGAAGAACCGACAACGACCAAACCCTTACATATTTTGGTGGCGGTTGACTTATCTGAAGCAAGTGAAAAAGCCTTGAGGGAAGCCTGCCGTTTGATTAATCTCACCCAGGCTTCTTTGCTCATTTTGGCGGTGGCAGAACCGGTCACTGTTCCGGCCAGTTCAATTGTGCCGGGATTAATCGGGGATGATGCCCTGCTGGGACTCCAGCAACACAGTCAAATGATGCAATTAGAACAGGAACGGGTCAAATTAGCCCTTAATTGGGCAGAACAAATTTGTCAAGAAGCGGGGGTGACTTATCGCTTGGCAACAGCTTTTGGTGACCCGAAAACTATTATTTGTGAAACGGCACGCCGGGAAAACTGTGATTTAATCGTGGTCGGTTCTCGCAATCTCGGTTTTTTGCACCGACTAATGACCGGCAGCGTCAGTGATTTTGTTGTTCACCACGCCCAATGTTCGGTTTTGGTGGTGCATTAGACCTCTTGCGTCAATAATGGGAACCTCTATTTATTCAATCGGGCAAAGAATCCCTTAGCGAGAATGCAGAGATTACAGAGAACCAGAG
>JAUQVQ010000102.1:0-5617 GCA_039794725.1 Gloeomargarita sp. HHBFW_bins_162 | reverse complement strand
AGTGCGACTTATTTTGAATAAGGCAGGGAAAGAGGCTCTATTAATTAAGAATTATCCCCTGTTCGGTGTGCGTAAACAAACCTTTTCCTTAGACTTAGTTTCTCTCGAATTTAAGGAAGAAACAGACAGTGATAATGACACTGTTTATTATGTCTTTTTAGCCTTCCCAAGCATCCCAAGCATGGAATATCAAAGATATATGTTAAAATACAGTAGCACCCGGCAAGCGGTCGAGGATTACTGGCGATTCAATCCTGATATTCAATTGCTGAAAGGATTTGTTCGTTGTGAAGAAATTTTCCCTGATCGATCCAATTCAGGGCAGTGAATCATGCGGACGCAGAGACTCGAACTCTGACCCGTTAGGACTGGAACCTAAATCCAGCGCGTCTACCAATTCCGCCACGTCCGCAAGCATTTTTTATTATAAGGCTAATAATTGCAGGTAAAATGAGGGCGTTTGTTGCGTTTGTAATTCCTTTAGTAACGTCTGCGCTTGCGTCATTAATCCCGGAAAATCCCAATCCGAGGGCAGTTCAGGACACCGCCGCAGACGATTTAATCCCTCTCCCAACAGTAAAATTGCCCCCCGGTGATTGCCGTTGCCCAGGTGATACCCCGCCACCGCAATTTGCAATAATCCCTGATAAAGCGTGCGTTCAGGTTCGATTGCCTCCATCCAAAGAGCTTCCAAGGTGTCATGGCAGGCGTAGTATTCTCCCTGATTGAATTGGTGAATTGCTTCCACAAATTCAGGCGGCAATTCCATGATCACGATTGGGGTAATTCGGGGCGCACATGGAGTTCTTTGAGTTGTGCGAGAGTAACCGCCGCCGGTGCATCGGTGAGTAAATCCCGGGCTTGTTGTGTCTTGGGAAAGGCCATAACATCTCGGATCGAATCCTCCCCGGCTAACAACATCACCCAGCGGTCTAACCCATAGGCAATCCCCCCATGTGGCGGTGCGCCATACTCCAAGGCTTCCAGGAGAAAACCGAATTTTTCTTCGGATTCTTCGGGGGATAACCCAATCAAATTAAAAATTTTTTCCTGAGTGGCACGCTGATAATTCCGCAAACTGCCGCCGCCAATTTCCGTGCCATTCCACACCAAATCATAGGCCAACGCTCGAGCCTTTTCTAAATGTTCCACATCATCAGGATGGGGAGCCGTAAAGGGATGATGGAGTGCTTCGTAACGGTGTTCCTCCGGGTTCCATTCCACCAAGGGAAAATCCAGCACCCACAGCAGGGAAACCGCCTGGGGATCAATAAGATCGAGTTCTTTCCCCAGATGTTGCCGCAGATGATCCAAAGATTTATTCACCAATCCGGCTGGCCCGGCTCCAAATAAGAGTAAATCCCCCGGTTGCGCCTGAGTCCGTTCTAAAATCGCTTGTTTTTGGAACTCGGTTAAATGGTCTTTAATCGCCCCAATGGTATCGAGTTCAAAGCCGTCTCGCACTCGAATATAAGCCAACCCTTTGCCTCCGGCTTCCGTGACCAACTTGAATAAATCTCCCCCTGGTTTAATCCGGACATTGGAGATTGTTTCATTGCCGCCGGGAACGGGTAAAATTTTCACCAATCCCCCGTTTTGAATCGCCTCACGAAAGACGCGAAAACCGGAATCAGCCAATACATCAGAAACATTAACTAATTTCAGGTCAAAACGAGTATCAGGACGGTCTGTGCCGTACCATTCCATCGCCTCGTGATAGGTTAACCGGGGAAACGGTCGGGTTAATTGGATGCCCTTAATTTTGTAAAAAACATGGCTGACCAACTCCTCATTGAGTTGCAACATTTCCTCGAGGGAAATAAAACTCAATTCCATGTCTAATTGGGTAAATTCCGGTTGCCGATCCGCCCGTAAATCTTCATCCCGAAAACAGCGGGCAATCTGATAGTAACGGTCGCATCCCCCCACCATGAGTAACTGCTTAAACAATTGGGGTGATTGGGGCAAAGCGTACCACTGGCCTGGATAAATGCGGGAAGGAACTAGGTAATCCCGTGCGCCTTCCGGGGTAGAACGGGTTAACATCGGGGTTTCTACTTCTAAAAAACCCAACTGGTCTTCGAGATAACGGCGCAGACATTGCACCACCCGATGCCGCAGGCGTAGATTCTGTTGTAATTCATCCCCCCGAATGGTTAAGTAACGATATTTCAACCGCAATTCTTCCCGCACCGGGTCGCCCCCGGATAGGAGAAAAGGCAAAGGACGAGTAACGGGGTTTAATACCGTTAGTTCTGTGGCATAAATTTCCAGGGAACCGGTACTCAAACGGGGATTTTCCGAACCCGCCGGGCGTTGACTGACCGTGCCCCGCACCTGTACCACCGATTCTAAACGGAGTTGCTGTGCCACCGGATAGGAATCCGGCGTGCGTTCCGGGTCGCTGACAATTTGCACCCGGCCTGTGTAGTCCCGCAGGTCAAGGAAAATGACTCCCCCATGATCCCGGTAATATTCCACCCAACCGCACAGCCGAACGGTTTGCCCCACCTCAGCCAGGGTTAACCGGCCACACAGATGACTCCGCACAAAACGCCCCAAAATACTTGCTTTCCTATGGTAACGTGATTACCCCCCCGCTAGACCGAGGGCATCAGCCACCGTTGCATCCCTTGGGTTAGGGCAAATAACCCCAGCGAAGCCACCAGTAGCACCAGCGCAATCGCCGTCGCCGCCGGATAGTTAAACTCCTCCAGCTTTTGATACACATACACCGTCGCCACCAGGGTTTTGTAGGGGATATTGCCAGAAATCAGCACAATCACACCAAACTCGCCAATCCCCCGTGCCAACGCCAACGTAAAGCCCGTCAGCACCGCCGGGAGCAACGGGGGCAAAATCACCCGCCGAAAGCACAGCCACCGATCCGCGCCCAACGTGTAAGCCGCCTCCTCCACCTCCGGTTCCAGTTCCAGCAACACCGGCTGTACCGTCCGCACCACAAACGGCAGCGTGACAAATAATTGTGCCAACACCACCGCCCCCACCGAGGCCGTGAAATTTAACGGCAGGATTTGCCCCAACACCGTCCCCTCATCCCAAAACCGCCCCAGCACTCCCCCAGAACCGTACAACGTCGCCAGGGTAATCGCCGCCACCACCGAGGGCATGGCAAAGGGCAAATCCACCAAACTATCCAACACCCGGCGCCCCGGAAACCGATACCGCACCAACACCCAGGCCAGGATAAACCCAAACCCCGTGTTCATGACCGCCGCCGTCAGCGCCGTGCCCAAGGTCAACCGGTACGCCGCCAGTGCCACCGGAGCCGTAATCAACCCCCACAACTCCGAGCGGGGGTACTGCAGACCCGTCCACACCAACGCCGCCAGGGGTAACAGCAGGAGCAACCCCAAGTAGCTGAACATCACCCCCGGCAACCACAGCGAACGCTTCTGCATCAACGCACCTGAGCCGCCGTCCGTTGCGCCTGGTCAAACAACGCCCCATCCGCAAACAACAGGGCATTCACCTTACCCCAACCGCCGAAGTCGCTGATTTTGTAAATGCGATTCACATTTTGAAAGCGATTGGCAAACCGTTTACGCACATTCGGATCAAACGGCCGATACCCCGCCTCGGCGTAAATTTCCTGGCCTCTGGGCGTGAACAAAAACTGGGTAAAGGCTTCCGCCACCTTACGCGTTCCCCGTCGATCCACCGTGCGGTCAATCACCGTCACCGGAAAGTCCACCTGCACATTTGGGGAAGGCGCAACATAAGGGAAATCTTGGGGAATTGAGTCATTCAAAAACAGCACCTCATTTTCAAAATTAATCATCACATCCCCGATCCGATTTTTCACAAATTTATCCGTAGCATCCCGCCCCGAACTGGCTAGAGTTTTCGTATTGGCCACCAACCGGTTCAAATACTCCTGCGCCTTGGCATCCCCGAGACTGCGTTGCATCGCCCCATATCCCGCCATAATGCCCCAGCGAGCATTCCCCGCCGTTTTCGGATTAATTAATAATACCTCCACATCCGGGCGAGTCAAATCGCTCCAAGTGCGGATATTTTTTGGGTTCCCCGGGCGAGTAATCAACACCATCACACTCGTCGCCGGAATCGCATTATTGGGTAAGCGTTTGTGCCAATCCGCCCGCACAAACCCTTTTTCGACTAATGGGTCAATGTTACTTTGAATATTCTGCGCCAAAATGTCCGCTTCCAAGCCCCCTAAAATCGCCCGGGTTTGCGCCCCCGATGCCCCATAGGACTCCTTAAAGGTCACCCGTTGCCCCGTGCGTGCCTGCCACTGTTTCTGAAACTCCGGGATCAACCGGGCAAACACCGGCTTCGCCACCGCATACCCCACAAGCGTCAATTCCGTTCCCCGCTGCGCCTGCGCCAACCACGTCGGTAGAGTCGCCACCCCAATACCGGCAACCACAGCAGTCAACCCTACAGCATACCTCTTCCAGTCCATAGTAAACCTCAAAATCCGATAGGAATAGTGGTGATTGTAGCATGAGGGGCAAATCGTTTGATAATGAGAGCATGATTTGGATTGTTGTTGTGATAAATCTGGGGATCAGTTGGGGGTGTTGGCGGTTGGTCGGCATCCTGGTGGGGTTACGGCGAACGATGGTGGGCGTTACCCGAGCCATTGACGGAGCCGACCGGGCGACCCATAACCTCTTGGTCGGGGCACCAGCGGCCATCCTGTTAGGTCAAACCGGCACCCGCAGTCTCCGGCGGCAGATACCCGGATTAGCCCAGTATCTAGCCAAAGTTCAGCAGATGTTAACCGTCGCTCTGTGGGTACAACGTCAGTTAAACGCTCGTCAGTCCAAAATTAAGGGTAATCGCCGCCCATAACTAATTCCTTGGGGTGTTACCTCAAACTGACAAGGTAATACTTCCACTCCCATGTCAACGGCTTGGCGCAGTAACCGTCCATATTCCGGGTCAGCCGCATCCCCCGGCGCAAAGTGGGTACAATCCCCCCGGCCAATAAAATAGATAATCATAGCTCGTGATGCTGGGACTAAACGCATCAATTCCCGGAGATGTTTTTGGCCACGAGTGGTCACCGTATCAGGAAAAAGGGCGAGCGTTCCCTGCACCCAGGTCGTATTTTTGACTTCGATATAGATGGTTTTTTCGCCACCCGTTAAACAGAAATCAATCCGACTGCCTTCGGTTCCGTAGGTTACTTCGGAATTGATTTGTTGATAATCCTGTATTTCGGGTAAACCGTAGTGACTGAGTAATTGTTTCACAACCGGATTGGGGCGGGCGGTGTTGATATTGACCCAGGTGGGTTGCGTATCTTCGACATGAATTAATTCCCAGGTGTAGGGCAATTTTCGTTTCGGATCAGGGTGATAGGAAACCTGCACCGGACGACCCGGAATTGCTACCCCTGTCATCGGCCCCGTATTCGCACAATGAGCCGTAATCATGCCGCCGGTGTCTAAGAGAATATCGGCAAAAAAGCGTTTGTAGCGTCTTATTAATTTTCCCTGTTGCAAGGGGGGATAGGTATAAAGAAGCATTGGTTGATTCTGTTAGCAACTAGCTTGAAAAATTTGTTCTGGGGTTAGTACCAATTCAGGAAATGTAGGGGAAATCAACCGTTCTTGATGCCGAA
>JAUQVQ010000101.1:0-5660 GCA_039794725.1 Gloeomargarita sp. HHBFW_bins_162 | reverse complement strand
GGTATGAATCGGGGGGGCAATATGCAGGAACAATATGTACTAATTACCGGAGGAACCGGGGGGTTGGGCAGAACCGTGACCCGGATGGTTTTGGAAGCCGGTGTTGCCGGGGTGACTCTTCCCTACCGGAGTCGCAAATGTGTTGATGAACTGCAAGCCGTTTTGCCGAGTGAACTGCTGGGGCGGGTGCAGTGGGTGGCGGCGGATTTACACGACGAACGGCAGGTGGAAGCGATGGTGGATGCCATGCCCCGCACGGACGTCCTGTTGCATTTGGTGGGTGGGTTTCAGATGGGCGCCACCGATAGCTTTAGTTTCAGCGCTTGGCAACAGCAGTTGGATCAAAACCTCAATAGTACCTTTTTGGTGTGTAAACATTGTCTGCGGCGGATGCGGGCGCAAAAGTACGGTCGGATTGTGACGGTGGGTTCACGGGGTGCCGTGCAACCGGGGGCAAACTTGGCCGCCTATTCCGCCTCAAAAGCGGGTGTGGTGGCTTTGACCCAGGCCATTGCTCAGGAAACTCGGGAGCGGGATTTGGACATTACGGCCAATGTGGTGTTGCCCAGCGTGATTGATACTCCCAAAAATCGCCGGGATATGGGTGAGGAAAATGTTTGGCAATGGGTCACACCGGAATCGTTAGGGGCAGTGATTTTATTCTTAGCTTCGCCAGCGGCTAGGGATGTCCGGGGAGCGGCCATTCCGGTGTATGGCAAAGCGTAAATTCCTGAGCAAAAGCTAGGGCAATGTTTATATCATTAGTGCATTGGGAATAGGTGATCGAAGGGCGTTTTAGGAGATGTAAGGTCACCCCTAATTCTTGGGCAAGTTGATGTTTCACATCTTCTCCCCCCGGCGCACCGGAAGCCTTAGCAATCACATCGGTAATCCCCCAACGTTGCCAGAGTGCCCGCTCCAATTCTAAACTCACGGGCGGCCAAAGAGCCATGATATTTTGGGGTAAAAATCCCGTTTCTAAAGCAGTTGTTAAGGCAATAGGGTCAGGAAGAATCCGCACAAACCACGTATGTTCCCCCCAAAAATTTTTCAGAACAGGTAATTGCCGATACCCAATCGTTACCAGAATTTTTGCTTGATTATGAAAAGGGTAATGGGTGAATAATTGAGTTAAATTTTGCCAGGAAAAACAATAGGGAGCATGATGAATAATCGGGGGACGTTCATAACGCAAATAGGGTAAGTGATACGTCTGAGAACATTGCATCGCTAACTGAGAAATTTGTGCCGCATGGGGGTGGGACAGGTCGAGAATTTTCGTAATATGATACTCATGGATAAAGGCACCAATGTTCTCGGCTGTCAAGCGAGTTGCAAGTACCGGGCAGGGAGGGTGAGGGTAGAGATTTTTGGCTCGCTCTGTCGTGACGGTAATCACACAGGCGCACGGGTGCTGAAACCGGGCGACCAATTCGGCACTTTCTTGGGTGCCCCCGATCAGCCAAAGGGTCACCTTAGGGGCGAGGTGAAGGGCTAGGTTCAGTTTTTTGGGCGGGGGCTTGCCATTCGTTTAACTCCCGGTTCACCGCATTTTGTAAATCAATCGGGACGAGCGCAATTTGCAAGGACTGGGCATCGGCGGGCGGGTCAATTTCGGCGTACAAAGCCGTGCCACTAAAATCCGTATTCCCTAGAATTAAGCGGTGGTTATTTCCGTTTTCTAAGGTTACTTGGATGGTGGCACTGGGAACGGCTAAACCAAACTTGGCTCGGTCGGCCGCCGGAATAGTAATATCGTTATCCTGCACTCGTTCAACATGGGTTAACTGACCGAGAAGGAAAGCAATCGGTGCATCATTGGCGGGTTTTTTCTCAGGGGCGACCATCTGCCACTGCCCCAAATTGATGCGTTCAAATTTGAGGGTTTCTTTCGGTTTGGTGATGGTAATGGCTTTGACATCTTTTTCGGTGAAATTAAATAACTTTGCTTTTTGAATTTGCCGTTCCTGTTGTTGCCGTTTACCCACTAATTCCCAGTAACCGATCCCCCCCGCCAAACCGATGGCTAATCCTAAAACAATCAGGGTACTGGTGGATAACTTCATAGGGACACCTCTATTTATTCAATCAGGAAAAGAATCTCTCGGCTAGAATCCAGAAATTACGGAGAGCCAGAGACGGGGGCTGCGCCCTTGCGACCGCTAAATTACTACACTTGTCAAATCTGTCCATAGGTTAACGACCATACTGTTCTAAACACCGGACGAACAATTCTACCCCTAAACTGAGAACCGCTTCGTCAAAATCAAACCGGGGATGATGGTGGGGAAAATCCAACCCCTTCAACGGATTGGCTGACCCCAAAAAGAAATAACACCCCGGTACCGCTTGCAGGAAAAAGGCCATATCTTCCCCACCCAGGGTTTGACAATCGGGCATTAACCCCAGTTCTGGTTCCACCACCTGTTGCGCTACGGTGCGCACCAATTCCGTCATGGCCGGGTCATTCACCAGCGGCGGATAAAGATATTCATATTCAAACCGATACGTCGCCCCAGAGGCCTGACACACCCCCTGAATGATCGCCTCGAGTTTTTGCCGCAGTACGGGAGCCAAATCCGGGTTGAAATACCGCACCGTTCCCCCGAAGGTGGCCTGGTCGGCGATGACATTGCGGGCATGACCGGCGTGCAATTCCCCCACGGTGACGACCGCTGGTTCCAGGGGGTTGATCTGGCGGGCCACCACCGTTTGCAGGGCAACGACCACCTGTGCCGCCACCACCAGGGCATCAATCGTTTGCTGGGGTTTGGCTCCATGTCCGCCCCGCCCCTGAATCTGACAGGAAAAAAAGTCCGAAGCGGCCATCAAGGCTCCTGAACGCACCCCCACCGACCCCGCCGGTAAATCATTCCACAGATGCAGTCCAAAAATTGCCTCCACCGGGGGATTGTCCAACACCCCCGCCTCGATCATCGGTTTAGCTCCCCCTGGCCCTTCTTCCGCCGGTTGAAAAATCAACTTGACCGTTCCCCGGAGGTCGTGCCGATGGTGGGCAAGATAATGAGCGACCCCCAACAAAATCGCCGTATGTCCGTCATGGCCGCAGGCGTGCATCACCCCGTCAATCTGAGACCGGTAGGGCACGGTATTCAATTCCTGAATCGGCAGCGCATCCATGTCTGCGCGCAACGCCAACACCGGCCCTGGTTTTTGCCCGGTAATCACGGCCATCACTCCGGTCTGGGCAATTCCCGTCTGCGGTTCATACCCCCATTGACGCAGTAAATTGACCACCTGGGCAGAGGTTTCCACTTCCCGAAAGCCGAGTTCGGGTCGCTGGTGCAAGGCTCGCCGCCACTGGACAAGCTGGGGGTGCAACGCCTGAATGGCGGGGCGAATCGGTTGGCGTAATGTGGCAACAGTCACAACAAATGCCCTTGATGCTGTTAAATTCACTACTTCTCCCAATTTTAGACCACTGGAACTCATAGACACCGCCACCGTCACTAAAGCACCGGTCGTGAGGAATTAAGTTATGGCATGGGTCACAAAGACGGGTTGGTGGTTGGGGGTATTGGTCGTGAGTTGCGGGTACGGTATGCCCCAGACGCTCGCGCAAACCAAAGAACGGGTTTTACAGGTGACGGGACAAGCTCTGATTAGCGTACCGGCGCAACTGGCCGATGTGGAAGTGGGGGTAGAACTTCGGGGCAACAACGCCGCCCAAGTGCAGGCGGAAATCGCCCAACGCCTCGACCGAATCATTAGAACTCTGCGGCAAAAATCCCCCGAAAAATTGACCACCACCGGGGTACAACTCACGCCTTTATACGGTGAACGGCAACAACTCCAGGGGTTTTGGGGACGGAATACGGTGCAGTTTCGTCTGCCCATCGCCCAAACCGGAGCCGTGTTGGATGAACTGGTCAGTCAAGGCGCCAATCAAATCACCCGTCTTACCTTTGTCGCCAGCGAATCAGCCCTCGAACAGGGACGCACTCAAGCCCTGCAAGCGGCAGTTAAGGATGCCCAACAGCAAGCTCAGACGGTATTACAAGCCCTCCAACTGACGCCCAAAGAGGTCGTTGGTGTCACCATTGTCCATATCCACAGCCCCATGCCCCGCAATCTGGCGCTGGCCGAAGCCCGGGCGGTGACACCCATTGTCGGTGGCGAACAGACCGTCCAAGCCCAAGTCACCCTGGAAATCCGCTACTGAGTCCCTTTGCCCCGGTTTGTTGTCTAGGCTACATTTGCACCCCCCAGAACTATGAGCATAATGAAGCTAAGTTTACAAAATGGTGATGAAAACAGTCGCCTCCCCGTACAAAGCGCTCCGGGAACTGGCTGCCCGGGATTTAACTGGTTGTCTCACTGTTTATGACCCCCGGGTTGAGGGGGTAGGCTGGTGTGTATATGTCGGGGGGCAACGTTTGTACTACGCCAGTAGTATTGCTGGCCAGAAGGAACGGTTACTGAGTGTTTTATCGCGGTTGCGCCCGGATTTACAGTGGCCGCCTCTGACGGAACTGGACTCCGAACCGGCGTGGTTGCGGGAATGGTGGCAGAAGCAGTCCTTGCCGTTGGCGGAGTTGCGGCAGTTGGTGACGCGGTTGAGTCAAGAGGCGTTGGTGCAGGCGGTGGCGATTCCCAAAGCCCCCGTTGATTTTCAGCGCAATGTCCAACCCGACCCGATTTTGATTACCCCGCCCTGGCAGGATTTGCTGACCACCGTGCGACAACAGGTGTACGGCTGGCAGTTGGTGCGGGGACAGGGGTTAACCCCCTTAAGCCGGTTGTATCTGGATATGGCGCAGGTGGGGGCGTTTTGTGATTTTTGGGAACAGACCCAGGACACCCCGGAATACCAGCAGTTTTGGCGACGGCAAACCCTGGCAGGCTGGATTCAGTTGTTTGGGCGGCGATTGTGTATTTACGAATGTTCCACCGCTGTGGGGGTTGCCCCGTTGGAACTGGCGACGCGGGTGCGGGGACTGGTGAGTGTAGGGACGTTGGTCAGTTTACCCTACCAATCGGCAATGGCGACTCCGAGTGCCGAAAATCCGCCCCCGCCCAAACCGGTGATCGCTTGTATTGATGACAGCAAGGCCGTGCAACGGCAGGTGCAAATGACCCTGGAATTGGAGGGTTACGATGTGGTAGCGATTACGGAACCGGCACGAGCCTTGACTGCCTTGGTGCGACGGCGACCCGAGGTGATTTTGATGGATATTAATATGCCGGACATTGATGGCTACGAATTGTGTCGGATGTTGCGTCAGTCCCGCCAGTTAAAAGATGTACCGATTTTGATGCTAACCGGGCGTGATGGGTTGATTGACCGGCTACGGGCGCAGTTGGTGGGGGCAAATTCCTATTTAACCAAACCGTTTGCTCCTGAACAGTTGACCCAAGCGGTGCAGAAATTGATCCACACCCCTTCGGCAAATGGTATAAGCTCGTAATGAATAGGGTTGGGGGTGAACCATGCCGGAATTGACTGCTGGCAAGACGATTTTACTGGTGGAAGATGGGCGAGCCGAACAGCAGTTAATTGCGGGTTTGCTGTCCCAAGCGGGGTTTGATGTGGTGGTGTTTGATGCGGTGGAACCGGCCTGGATGTGGCTCAAGGAACACACCCCGGCGTTGGTGATTTTGGATATTGTGATGGCGGGACAAAGCGGCTTAGACCTCTG
>JAUQVQ010000100.1:0-5717 GCA_039794725.1 Gloeomargarita sp. HHBFW_bins_162 | reverse complement strand
CGCTTCACCATGCCAATCGTGCCAATCGCCGCCAGGGTAAACCCCATAAAGTAGGCACCCCCGTCCCCCATAAAAATCTGCGCCGGGTTGAAGTTATAGCGCAAAAAACCCAGACACGCCCCCGCCAAGGCGGCTGCCACCAACGCCGAAGCCGGTTGCCCCATAAATTGACTGACGATCAGCAACACCACGGCGGCAATCCCGGACACCCCGGCGGCGAGGCCGTCCACCCCGTCCACCATATTGATGGCGTTGGTCATCCCCACCAGCCAAATCAGGGTCAACGGCAGACTCAACCCCCCCAGCGCCACCAGCCCGACGCCCGGAATCGTAATAAAATCAATGCGTACACCCGCCGCCCAGACCGCCCCCGCCACCATCATTTGCAGAACCAACCGCGGCCAGGGGGATAGGGAAAAGAAATCATCCGCCAGCCCGATCAAAAAAAAGCACAACCCCCCAATCGTCGTCGCCCAAATCTGGGCATCGGCGGTGGACTTGAGGGGCGCACCCTGGGCATCCACAAACCCGCCCGCCCACCAGACCACCAACAACGCCACCAAATAGCCCATAAATATAGACACGCCACCGATGCGCACAATCGGTTGCCGATGAATTTTGCGTTCGTTGGGCATATCCACCTGCCCGCCCTGCAACCCCCAGGATTTCACCAGGGGGGTCGTCCACAGCACCACCCCGGCGGCGAGCAAAAAGGCCAGCAGATGGAAGGGCATGGGCTAAACCGGCAGTGGCTCCCGGGCAGGTAAATGACGGTACAGAGGGAATTGCTGACACAACTGCGCCACCCGTTGCCGCCCCCCATCGTCCTCAGGGTGGTACAGCCGGTGAGCAATAATCTCCGCCACCTGGGTAAATTCCGCTTCCTGGAAGCCCCGGGTGGTCATCGCGGGCGTGCCCAAACGAATGCCACTGGTGACAAAGGGCGATTGCGGGTCAAAGGGAATCGTATTTTTGTTCACCGTGACGTTGATTTCCCCCAGCAGGGCATCGGCGGCTTTCCCCGTCAATCCCGTGGGGCGCACATCCACCAACACCAGATGATTCTCCGTGCCGCCACTGATGATGGCTAACCCCAATTCCTGCAACCGCTGTGCTAGGGCTTGGGCATTGCGCACCACCTGCTGAATGTAAGTGCGAAAATCCGGGCGCAGGGCTTCCCCAAACGCCACGGCTTTGGCGGCAATCACGTGTTCCAATGGCCCCCCTTGCAACCCCGGAAACACAGCTTTGTCTAATTTTTTCCCCAGTTCCGGGTCATTGGTCAGGATCAGCCCGCCCCGAGGCCCCCGCAGGGTTTTGTGGGTCGTGGTGGTCACCACATGGCAATGGGGCAGGGGACTGGGATGCACTCCGGCGGCCACCAACCCGGCAATGTGCGCCATATCCGCCAGCACATACGCCCCCACCTCATCGGCAATCGCCCGGAAGCGGGCAAAATCAATCTGCCGAGGATAAGCCGAATAGCCGCAAATGATTAATTTGGGTCGGTGCTGATGCGCCAACTCCCGAATCCGGTCGTAATCCAACTGGTGGGTCTCAGGATGCACCCCGTAATGCACCGCCCGGAACCACAACCCCGACAGATTTACCGGCGACCCATGCGTAAGATGCCCGCCATGACTCAAATCCATGCTGAGAATCGTGTCCCCCGGCTGGAGCAGAGCCAAAAAAACCGCCTGATTCGCCTGCGCCCCGGAGTGGGGTTGGACATTGGCGTGTTGCGCTTGGAACAGTTCTTTAGCCCGGTCAATCGCCAACTGTTCAATGGCATCAATCACCCCACAACCGCCGTAGTAGCGTTTGCCCGGCAGCCCTTCAGCGTATTTATTCGTGAGAACGGAACCCTGTGCCGCCATGACCGCCGGGGAGGCAAAATTTTCACTGGCAATCAGTTCCAAATGGTCTCGTTGCCGTTGCAATTCCTGGGCAATGAGATCGGCAATTACGGCATCGGTCGCCGCCAACTGAGTCATGGCTAAGTCCGTCACCTTTCCCCCCAACCGGAACTTTCAGGTTACACTGGGAATGGGCATTTAACCCTACCCCTGTCCCATCATAGCCTGATTTTCAGGGAAGGTTGACTGTCAGTTTCAGTAGCTTTGCGGAGAACGTTCATGGTGGAAACCCTGCCTTTAACGACGGACAATGTCGAGAAAGTTCTGGACGAAATGCGCCCCTACCTGATGGCGGACGGCGGCAATGTGGAATTGGTGGAAATTGATGGCCCCGTGGTGCGCCTGCGCTTACAGGGAGCCTGCGGCGCGTGTCCCAGTTCGACCATGACCCTGCGGATGGGAATTGAACGCCGCCTGCGGGAATTTATCCCCGAAATTGCCGAAGTCGAGCAGGTCTTTTAAGAGTCCACTTCCACCGCCTCAAAATGTAACCCCGGTGCCAACTCCCCCAACACCACCGTATCCGGGACAACCGCCGGGGGCAAGGGCGGATGGGTTTCACTTTCACGGCTCGCCGTATCATCCGGGAGCCAATGGAGCAACGGCAGGGGTAACAGCGTACTTAAATTAGTAATCGTCATCAGTAACCAGAGCCGGTCAAACTGGGTTTCCGTAATGCCCAGCAGGTGGGTCAACAACGCCCCCAACTCGTGCGCCACGCCCCCGGCCAGATTCAGCACCGACATCAATAAAGCAAACAAGGTCGCTTCAATCCCCGGTGGACAGAGGCGGGCGGCCAACACCAGCACCGGCATAAACGCCAATTCCCCCATCACCGTCAAAATCGCACTGTCCCCCAAACTAAACCAGCGGTCGGGAATCCCCAACAGACGGTTCGTATGCGTCACCAGCAGTAAACTGGTTAGTCCCAACCCACTCGAAAGCACCGTCGTCCACAGCAACATCCGGCGAATGGGGACATCCCGCAGGTAGCGTTGAAACAGCCACACCCCCACCAAGGCCGCCACACTGGTCACCAAACGCACCCGCCCCAAAAATTCCGGAGGAAACTGCAACTCATTGGTGACAAAAAAGAAAAACGCCGTATCCGAGGTCGGGGTCGCCTGCCAGAGGAATAAAAACGCCGTCGGCAGTAAAATCGCCCGTTGCCGCATCGCCGCCCACACCTGCTGTACCTGGTGAACCATTTCTTTGCCCAACCCCTGGCGTTCCGTCCGTCGGGTTTCCTGCACCCAAAACGCCCCCCCACTCACCAGCACCGGAAACACCGCCGTAATCCCAAACACCGCCCGGGTGCCCAGATGCTCCAGCAACGCCCCGCTAAAATAGGCCGTCACCACCCCCCCCACCGCACTCGTTCCCCAACACAGGGATTGCAACGACCCGGTATGGCTCTGGCTCGCCCCCCGCACCCGCTCCACCACCAACGAATCGGCGATCACATCCCCCATCGCCGTCGCCAACGAAGCTAGCGTAATCGCCGCCACCGCCTGCCAGGGTTGAGTCACCCAGGTTGCCAGCAATCCCCAGGCCACCGCCCCCAACCCCCCCGACAGCATCAGATAGGAACGCCGCCGATACCCCCCCAACGGCAGACCATCGGCAATAAACCCAAACACCGGCTTGACCATCCAGGGCAGAGCGGCAATCCCCGTCAAAGCGGCCACCGTTGCGGGCGACAACCCCAACTCATCTTTCAAGAAAAAACTCACCGCCAAGCGAGCGAGGCCAATCACCCCTTGGACGAAATACACCAGCAGAATCGCCAGCAACTCCGGGGTCGGCTCCCAGCCCAGGAACAACCGCCGTTGCACCCACGCCCGCCAGGGGGAAGAAATTGTCCTTGCCATTACACCTCCTGTGGACGAACCGGCAACTTCGTTACAAACTTTATGAAATTGTACAGGTTTTTTTACAATTGGGCGGGGTACGGATTGCCCCCCAAAAAAATAGGCCACAGGCACCGCCTATGACCTCGCTTCACCTCACATCTGGTGCCGGGTCGGGGTTAGCGTCGCCCCGGTAAAAACGCCATCGGATTCACCGGCCCCCGATCCCGTTTGCGGATTTCAAAATGGACGTGCGGCCCGGTACTAAAGCCGGTACTGCCCATCTCCGCAATTAACTGACCTTGCTCCACCTGCTGGTTTTCCCGCACCAAAATCCGGTGGTTGTGGGCGTAGTAGGTGACACTGCCGTTGTCGTGCCAGATTTTCACCAAATTGCCATACCCGCCGGAATTCCAGCCCGCGAAAATCACCGTTCCCGCCGCCGAAGCCACCACCGGCGTCCCAATCGGCGCGGCAATGTCAATCCCCTGGTGCATCCGTCCCCAGCGGGGGCCAAACCCAGAGGTCAACACCCCCCGTGCCGGCCAAATATAGCCTCGAAAAAAGGTGGGGTCTTTGGGTAAAAAGTGTTCCATTTCCCCCAGAGGCGGCAAACTGAGTGCCTGAACATTGTCATTCCCCACCGTGCCCTCACTCAACACGGGCGGAAACACGCTCGGCAAAATAGCGGCGAGATTCTTCACCCCCGAACGGCGGCGCAGTTGATCCGTATTCACCGGGTCGGGCTTACCCAATTCGCCCAGCGCATCCGTACCCAGCAGGGGATTAGGGGGAGCTACTTGTGGGAGGTCAATGCCCGGTGCCCGCAGACTTTGGGGAGCCGCAGGTTGCGGTTTGGGAACCGATAAGCGGGGCGCCGTCAACCGAGCCAAGACTTGGGGAACCGGTCGTTGGGCTAATTCACCCGCCGGACTGACCGCTGGCGTACCCGGCAACCGCAGGGTTTGTCCCACAAAGAGTAAATCCGGGTTGCTCAGACGGTTCAACCGCACCAATTCTGCCAAAGGCACCCGGAAGCGGCGGGCAATCGTACTTAAGGTATCCCCCGGTTGTACCCGATAGTGACTCATTTTCTTCGGGGAAACCTCCTGCGCCCCATGCTCCACCAAACTGGGGCTATCCATCATTGCCGCTACATTGGCAGGCAACCGCCCTTCCCGTGCCAACGCCTGTTGCCGCACCCGTGCCAATAAATTCTCGACCCGATTCGGGGCAACCTCCTGCGAACGGGGGGGAATTTTCAATACCTGTCCCACCGCCAACACCTGGTCAGGGCGCAACCCATTCAACTGGGCAATTGCTTCCACCGTGACTTGGTACAGATGCGACAACTGCCACAGGGTTTCTCCCGCCCGCACCCGGTGTTCCACGACCAAGGCATCGGGAACCGCCGCCAGCACAGCTTCCTGCCGGTCAACCGGGACTTCCGCAGTAACCACCGGTGTGGGAGTCGCAACGGCCACGCCCTGACCCACACTCGCCAGGGCACCCACCGCCAAGCCCGTCATTACTGGACTCAGCGACGGCGAACGGTTGGATGAACTGGAAACCAAATCCAAAGACTTTTGGGACACTTGTACGGGCTGCCAAGCAAAACTGGCAAAATCGTGCTGTTGCAAGGGTCACCTCCTAAATAACGGGTGTGAGGAAAAACACAAACACTAAGGAGCGAACGTATCCAGGGCTTCCCGCGTGCAGGCTAGACCTAACACCCGAATCACCCCTCAACCACTCATGTCATGGCCAACCTGGAACCAAAGCCAAGTTGCTTATGTCCAGTATTTAGCTGGTGAACCCAGGGGAGCGTAAACCCCCGATGATAAATCGTTATGACTGATAAGCCCGATGCCGCCGTCTGACCCCAAAAAAACAATTAAAAAAAAATTATATGTATTGTAGAAAACATATCAAACGTCACTTAGTATGCTAG
>JAUQVQ010000099.1:0-5769 GCA_039794725.1 Gloeomargarita sp. HHBFW_bins_162 | reverse complement strand
ATTATAGAGAACCAGAGACGGGGGCTGCGCCCCTGCGACCGCTAATTCACAATTTTTAGAGGTTATTCAATCGGGGAAAGAATCTCTCATTTAGAATCCAGAGATGACGGGGAACCAGAGACGGGGGCTACGCCCCTGCGACCGCTCATTGGCAATTTTTAGAGGTACCCTTTATAGATATCAAATAGGCTCTATAGCAATCCTAAAAGATTAAAAAACAGAAAAATTAAAGAACCGAGAACGGGGGCAGTGCCTCTGCGACCCTCGTTCTCAATTCAAAAGGGATTGCTATAGGTTGTTACAGCGGTGGGCATCTTGGTGATGACACCCCGATTGTAAGCAGGTTGTTGGGGAAATGGAAATGTGTCTCCCCAAGGCACAAAAAAGGGGGATGACTCCCCCCAGGATGATTATGCTTAGGTAGGTAACGCATTAAAATTCCATCTGCGCCTGTACCTTCTCCCACTGGCGTTTTTTCAGCACCAGCATCACCTGGGCAAAGGCCACCGTCGCCAAGAAAGCCAGCAACCACTTCAACCGGGTGGGGTTTTGGAGAACAATTTCCCCCTCCGCCTGTCCAAAGCCGCCCACGTTGGGGTTGTTAGTTAAAGGACTATCCGCCGCCACTACATCGCCCTCAGAGACCAGTAGCACCGGCCCTGGCGGGATGGTTTCGGTCACCGCTTCGCCCGTTTCCGGCTGGATGGTCACCTGATAACCACCCTCTTCCTGCGGCACAATGGCGGTAATTTTGCCCGCTACCGGCGTGGTGTACACGGTGTTGTTGCTTTTATCCCCCGTCGGATAAACCTGCCCTCGTCCCCGGTTGCCCCCCAGGTAGATCGGATACTTGAAGAAATGCACGTCTTTATTGGTGGCCGGATCGGGAGCCAAAATCGGGAAGACAATTTCCTGGTACTGATCCCCCGGCAATGGCCCGACCAGCAGGATATTGTCCTTATCTTCGCTGTAGGGTTGGTAGTACACCCCTTCGATTTTTTCCTTCATTTCGGCGGGGATGCGGTCTTCCGGCGCCAGGGTAAACCCTTCCGGCAAAATCACCACCGCCCCCACATTCAACGGCCCGGTACTGCCATCGGCATAGACCTGCTGCACGCTGGTATCGTAGGGGATGCTCACCTTGGCTTCAAACACCTGGTTCGGCAACACCGCCTGGGGCACTTCCAACCGCACCGGTTTTTGGGCTAAATGGCAGTTGGCACACACGATCCGCCCGGTGGCTTCCCGAGGATTTTCGTAGGCCTGCTGCGCCCAAAAGGGATAGGCGTGGGCAGGCATAGGAGTGAGGCTCCAGAGTAACATGACCCCCAAACCCACCCCCAACACACGAGTCAGTATGCGATGCACATTCATAGTTAAACCATCCAAAATAAATTACGTCCACCAAGGAGCCTGACCCGTGCGGAAATCCGTCTCCGTCCAGGTCGTAAACAAAACTTTTTTATCGTCCGTCACCTGCGCCTTGACCAAGGCCAAGGATAGGGGAGCCGGCCCGCGCACCACCTTACCGGTTTTGTCGTACTGGGAACCGTGACAGGGACAGATGAATTTGTTTTCGCTGGCGTTCCAGGGCACCACACAGCCCAAATGGGTACAAACCGCATTCAAGCCGTACTCGGCAATCTGGGCATCTTCCGTCACGATAATGTAAGTCGGGTCACCCTTGGGGCCTTGCGCCAGGGAACGGTCGCCGGGAGGATGGGTTTTTAGGTAGTCGTCCACATTAATGTCATTGCCCAGGGCATCCTTGGCGATCACCCCGCCCCCTGCTGTTCCCCCGGAACCGGCTGGGATGAAAAAACTCACAAACGGATACAGGGCGGCCAAGGCAACGGCACTCAACCCCCCGGTCATCAACAAATTCATAAATTGGCGGCGACCCATATCGGGTACATCGGCACTGCTGGAGACGGAAGCCATGACAGTAATCCTGAAAAAGTACGTTACATTCGGACACACGCATCCCAGTGTATCACTTTGCAGGCGGCCATGACCGTTTTCCCACCCGCATCAACGCTCCCAGCAGTAATCCCAGCGCAAACCCCAGGGTCAGCACCAGCCCCACCGGTAAGGGAATGGATTGCCAGACCAACCAACGCAGGCTGACCAACGTAGCATTTTGTACAGAAAACAAAGCGGTAAATAAAAGTCCTAAAGCCAGTAAAATAGACAGTAAAAGCGTTGTCACAAGCGGCCACTAAATCGCAGGTACAGGATGTCGGTGCGTGAATTTTGACGTGAAATCATAGAAATATTGGGGCAATAGCTTTATTATAACTTCTGGTATGCTGTCCTAAAAATTCGCTCCCAAACGGAATTGGTTCTTGCTCATGCTGTTTATGTTGCCCATCCTTGCCCAAGTGACCCCTCCGGCTCCGGCTCCGGTACGGCGCACCATTTTTAGTCCCCAACCCGTGCGGCCACTGCCTGGGGCGTTGGATGATGTGCTGATGTTTAACAGCAATAGTCCTGAAGTTGTTCAGCAGGAAGGGGTTTTACTTTCTACCTTTCCCCCGCAAGGGAAACGGACACCCCAGGCGCATCTGAATTTGCCGCTCCAGGGGGAATTTACCCTGTTTGCCCACCACATTTTTCGCACCAATAACCCGGAGAATACGCCCACGCTTTTTTTAGGATTTATTCTGTACAATCCCAGTAATCAGTACACACGCATTAATGTTAGCCAAGCAGCCAGTTTTCTCAGTACCCCGGAAGCTCCGTTTGTGAATTTGCCGTCCTACTTGGACAATCCCAGGGGGTATATCTTTTCGGGGCCGGGGAGTCGGGCGATGAATGTGGCACTGCGGGGGGGACGCCAACGCAACTGGCCGCAAAATTTGGTTCTGGCGCCTGGGGAATACCGTTTATTGGCGAATTTGCCGATTCCCGCTCCCCGTTTACCCCGGACGGTGACCCGTTTGCCCGTGCCCCCGGAGATGACCTTGGCGCAGGGCATAGTGCTGGCTCTGCAAAATCCGACTCTGGCGCAGGGGGAGATAGAAGTTCTGCCGGAGCAAAATCTTTACCCGTCATCGAATGGCCGTTCGACGTTTGCGCGGTTGAATAGCGATGGGCCGGTGTACGTGGCGAGTCTGGCGATGTATGCGAACCGGACGTGGGACGGGCGGGAAGTGATGCCAACGGTGCAGGACTGGGTACAGGTGTTAGAAAATGGCGGGTTGGCGGGGCCTCGGGACATTCCCCCCACGCCGCTCCATGCCACGAATGCGGTGCGGTTTTTCTACGGACGGGTGGCCGGGGTGGCGAAGGGCTCCCAGTGGTCGGCTCGGTTGACCGATGAAGCCGCCGGGATTGCCTCGGCTCAGCCGCAACTGTTGACCATTCCCGCCCAAGGGCAGGCATTTTCCTACGGGTTGAGTACCTTGAATCGGGGCACGTTTGGGACGGGGCAGGTGCAGAGTGCGCCCTTGTTGGTGCGTTACCCGGATACGGCCTACCTGGCGCATGGCAATTATGGGGTGCATTACGATTTGGAATTGCCCCTGTACAATCCGGGGAATTTTCCGCAAACGGTGGCGATTTCGATTCAATCGCCGCTCAAGGATGATGTGAACCGGGGTGGTCTGCAGTTTTTTGACCCCCCGGAACCCCGCGTGTTTTTCCGGGGCACAATTCGGGTGCGCTTCCCGGCGGAGGATGGCTCGCCCCAGGAGCGTTATGTCCATGTGGTCAAATACCGAGGCCAACAGGGGGAACCGTTGGTGACGTTGACTCTGCCTCCCAAAGAACAACGGCTGGTGCAGGTGGATTATCTTTACCCGCCCGATGCCACGCCCCCACAGGTATTGACGGTGCAGACCCTCACCCCCACCGTGACCCAAGTGCCCATCAAACCGACTCAACCGGAACCCCGCTCGCTTACCCAGGTGACTACTGCCCCTCGTTAAGCCGTAGCCGCCGTCGGAACGGGTAATGTTCGTCTCCGTCCTGGTGAGAACAACCCCCACCCCGCTCTTGCCCGACCGTTATTTACGAAAATTAATCTTGTGGATTTTAAGTGAATTTCTTTTTACAGTATTCTAATGTACCCATTCTGTGCCGCTGTTTATGGCCATTACCAACCAAATTCGTTTTGATAATTTGCGTGGGGATATTTTTGGTGGGATTACGACAGCGATTGTTTCCATCCCCCTGGCTCTGACGTTTGGGGTGGCGGCTGTGAACAATCCGGTGGCGGGTCTGTATGGAGCCGTGTTTGTCGGGTTTTTCGCCGCTTTGTTTGGGGGGACACCCACCTTGATTTCGGAACCCACCGGGCCGATGACGGTGGTGATGACCACGATTGTGGCGAGTTTGACGGCGGCTGACCCGGAAAATGGCTTGGCGATGGCCTTCACGGTGGTGATGTTAGCAGGGATTTTTCAGATTATTTTTGGGGTTTTTAAGTTAGGAAAATACATCACCCTCATGCCCTACAGTGTGATTTCCGGCTTTATGTCGGGAATTGGGGTGATTTTGATTATTTTGCAAATCCCCCCATTTTTGGGGCAAAAAGCCCCTAAGGGAGGTGTATTGGGGACGTTGCAATCGCTACCCGAATTGCTCACTAATATCAATCCCAATGAATTATTTTTGGGGGCACTTGCCCTGGCGATTATTTTTCTCATGCCGACTCGCTGGAAGCGTTTTTGTCCGCCGCAGTTGTTGGCTTTAGTTGTGGGGACTCTGGTGGCTTTATTCTTTTTTCAGGATGAGAATATCCGGGTGATTGGTCAAATTCCGGTGGGGTTGCCGAGCTTCAGGATGCCGACATTTACCGCTGTAAAGGCAACCAAAATTTTGGCAGAAGCCTTTATGTTAGCCATTCTGGGGTGTATTGATACATTGTTGACGGCAGTGATTGCTGATAGTTTGACCCGCACAGAGCATAATTCCAATAAAGAATTAATCGGGCAGGGTATTGGTAATTTTGTGTCGGGGTTGTGTGGGGGATTGCCCGGTGCGGGAGCAACGATGGGGACGGTGGTGAATATTCAAACCGGGGCAAAAACGGCACTTTCGGGGATTACCCGTGCGTTGGTTTTATTGGCAATTGTTTTGGGGGCGGCACCCCTGATGCAAAACATTCCGATGGCGGTGCTGGCGGGGATTGCGATTAAGGTGGGGATTGATATTTTGGATTGGAGTTTCCTCAAACGTGCCCATGTGGTTTCCCGGCGGGCAACATTGATTATGTACGGGGTGCTCCTGTTAACCGTTTTTTGGGATTTGATTGTGGCGGTGTTTGTGGGGGTCTTTATTGCTAATATCCTGACGATTGAACGGTTGTCGGAACTGCAATCGAAAGAGGTTAAAACTATTACTGATGCCGACGATGCGATTCATCTCAGTGCTGAAGAGAAGGAACTGCTCAACCAAGCTCAAGGTCAGGTGTTGCTCTTTTATTTAAGTGGGCCGATGATTTTTGGGGTGGCGAAAGCCATTGGTCGGGAACACTCGGCGATGGGCAATGTGGGAGCTGTGATTTTAGATTTAACCGATGTGCCGATGTTGGGGGTGACGGCTTGTTTAGCAATAGAAAATGTGGTCTTGGAAGCGTTAGAAAAAGGGCGGGTGGTCTATATTGTCGGGGCGGCGGGCAGTACCCGCAATCGCTTGCAAAAGTTTGGGGTCTTAGACCGTTTGCCGTTGGATCATTTGGTGAGTGAACGGCGGGTGGCGTTGGCGAAAGCCTTGGTGGAATTGAATATCCCGCTGCAACGTCCGGTGGTGGGTGCAGGGCAAGAG
>JAUQVQ010000098.1:0-5876 GCA_039794725.1 Gloeomargarita sp. HHBFW_bins_162 | reverse complement strand
TTACGATATTTACAGATAGAAATAGGCAGACATTGTACTTTAATGCAACTTTTAGGGGTTGAGCCTATGGTAGGGTAAATCTCACCTCTAATGTTAAGTTTTGTTACAGAGGTTCAACGCTTTTGGGTAGTCAGTTTTTTCTAATGCGGAATTTATTGGGTTCAACAATGACGATTGCCCCGATTACTTCTGATAGGTCAACTTGGTCAATAAAGTGTTCCAAAGTTTGATAGACTTCAGTAGCAATTGCCCGAAATGGCATTCTAAGGATTATCAGACCAACATGAGTATTTGGTGGATAGGTGAGAATATTTGCCCAACCTAGATCACGGCTGATAATTATTCGTTGTTCCTTTTGTGCCAATGTAAACAAATCTACATCTTTGAGGCCACTTAAACCTGATGTCTTAACATGAATTACTTCATGGCCTCTGGCGGTGAGTAACCTCACCAAGCTGAGGGGACAATCTTCATCAATTAGAAATTTCAACTGGCTTGCTCCATCGTCAAAAGTTCACCGAAATAAGCCAGTGCATCAAGAATTTGTTGATGAGTGATGCCATATTCTTGCATGACTTCTTCATAGCTCATGCCGCCAGCCAGAGAGCCAATCACGACTGCTACTGGCAGACGAGTTCCTTTGATAACGGGTTGGCCGTGTTGGATTTGAGTATCTACAACAATTTTATGTGGCTGACCATTCATACTGTTTCTCTTCTCCTTTAGCAGTACCACTATTATAAGCCTTCGCTCACTTAGTTCCATTGGCTGAGCATATCAATATGCGTCAGACCAGAAGTGTTGAATCTTATTTTACCTCCCATACAAACGCAGTGTCTTTACTCATTTCTTACACCTCTTAGAATAGAGGTATATTGCATCAAATTCTAGTGATGAAAGTCAAACGTCAGCGACCGAAAACGAGCATCCTGCGTGACCAGATTAAGCGTCTGTTGCCCTATCTGAGCTATGTCACAGCAACTACAGATGATGATGTGAGAATTGCCCAATTTCCCGCCCGTTACATCGGGGAACTTCTGGCTCAAGAGCAACCCATTTCCTGTCAAACCGGAACCGAGTTTTTCGCTGATTTGATTGACGATATTTACTGGCGCAGGTTGTGGATTCTCTTGCAAAGATGGCCTGTGAAAATCCTGGTGCTAAAACTGGGGCATCCCGTCCAGACCATCTTCATCATTACCGACTCCCTGGTGTTGGAAACTACAGCAGTCGCAGACTCGCCAAATCCGCCTGGGCACTGATGCCTGCCCGCAGGGTGCCATCTTCTGAAATCGTCACTACAAATCGGTTGAGCTTTTGACCTTTGGGACGACCCTCATTCAATTGGGCTTCAATTTTGTTGGCATGGAGGATGATACCAAATAGGTACTTTTCTACGGCATTGGGGTCGGTGGGGTCGAGCGTTTCGGGAAGATTCACAAGGGGACCCATCTGACGATATTCGGTTACTTTCATGGGGATACTCCAAATTAGGTTACTTGCATTATTTCAGGGTGAATGACTGGCTTTGCTGGATAATCCAGCGGGAATCAAGAGTGGTAAACCTAAGCTGAAATCAAGCCCATCAATTTCATCCTATGAATGACGTATTTGCACTAGCATTATCATTTGCCCGCAAGTGGGAAGGTAGGTATGTGAACCACCCGTCAGACCCCGGTGGCAAGACCAATTTTGGCATCACTCAAGCGGTTTATAATTCCTGGCGCATCAGTCAGGGATTAGCCCCTTTGGATGTGCGGTTGATTAGCCAGCAGGAAGTCTCGGAAATCTATTACCAAAACTACTGGCAACCTGCCCGCTGTGAACTGATGGTCAAACCCCTAGCGGTGGTGCAATTTGACACGGCGGTGAATTTTGGGGTGGCCGGTGCCATTATGTTTTTGCAAGAGGCGATACACGCCACCCCCATTGATGGGATTTGGGAGCCGATTACCCAGGGGAAACTGGAGCGAAATAACACCCAATTAACGGCGCAAAAAATTATCCAGGGGCGCAAAGACTATCGTTACCAAAGGGTGCGTCAGGCTCCTAGTCAACGGGTGTTTCTGCAGGGGTGGTTGAACCGTGATAACGATTTGGAGCGGTTTATCCGGGGGCTGTGATGGAACTGTGGGTGATGGTGTTTTCAATGGCGGTGACGACTTGGCTGGGGCAGAGGTTCAGCGTATTGGGTCGTCAGTACAGTGAACTGCATGAGGAAGTTGGGCAACTCAAGGAACGGGTGCAGTTTTTGGAAGTGGCCTTACGCAAGGCGGAGAATGAAGCGGACATCTGGCGGGACAAATATTTACGGGGGCGGGAATGAGAGAATGGGGGATGAAAGAGGTGTTGATTTTATTGCTGGTGGGGGGTCGTTGACGCTGGCGGTGCTTGACCCCAGTTATCGTCCGTTCTTTGCCGACTTAGCCAAGGTGGGACTAGGGGGGTATTTGGGGCAATTGATTCCCCAGATCATTAGACGGGATGAGTGAAACACAACTTCTTTCCGAACTGTGGAGAAACTTGCGGGCACCTCTATTAATTCAAAAAAATGCGACAAAAAACGGAAATAGAATAAATGATTTTTCAGTGTTTTTCCCACTAAGAATACCGAGTTTTATAGATGGTTTATAGATGTGGAAGTCGAATTAGTATTCTGTAAGAAGTTGCTACTTTCAGAACGCATAATGGAGGAAGTTATAAGCGAGATTTTTCAAACCAATCGCCACTTTTATCCTGCTTTTACCCACTGAGCAAATACATATTCTACCTTCGCTCGCACACGAGACTTGCGACGATTTTGCTCCTTTTGCTCCCAATTTAGAGGCTGATTTCGATAACTTTTCTCATGAATTTGACTGGTAAATCCAATCAGCTTTAATGCCCATTCTAATGTAGCACTATGATAGGCACTATCTCCCCATAACTCTGGTGCATCTATATCCATCAATTGACTAATTACTTGTGAGTCATGCACCGAGGCATCGGTCACAGCATAATGACGAATAAAACCGTATTTCACATGGATGTTAATATGAGAACCTCTATTTATAGCAGTCCTTTTTGAGTGTGAAACAAGGGTCGCAGGGCATCGCCCCGTTTTGGTTTTCTCCCCTCTCCCGTTGTGGGAGAGGGGTAGGGGGTGAGGGCAGACGTGAACGAGGCATCACTTGTGTTGTGATCTCATTTATGATTGCTATATTCAATCGGGCAGAGGATTTCTGAGTGAGAATGCAGAAATTATGCAGAGCCAGAGGCGGGGGGTACTCCCCTGCGACCGCTGATCGGCAATTTTTAGAGGTACCCTAAAGCCAACGCAAAATTCTATTGCTAGAACGCCCAAATGACGGAGAACCAGAGACGGGGTCTGCTTCCCAATTGCAACCCAATTTATTACTTCCCATAAAAAATAAACCCCCGCAGGGGTTTGGAACGGTGATTATTCATCGAGCGCAAAGTACTTTTTAACTTAACCCTGTGTTCATACCGGGTTTGCCGGTTGCTAATTGCACTTTGACAATTTTGCCCCCCATTTTTTGAATCCGCTGTTGCTCTTTGAACCAGCTATCGTAGGGCACCAATTTCGTGAAATAGGTATTTTGCAATTCCCGTTGAGTGCGAATCCGGGTTTGGCTGGGCACACAGGCCGTAATTTTGAACATCCGCATGGTGAATTTTCTCCAGCAAAGGGTAAACGTGGGGGGCACACAGGCGACGGGTCAGGCCACCGATCTACCCCCCAACGGCAGTTAGCTCAAACCAGAACAGATGTAATCAAAGTACACCGCCATTTCCTTCCCGGCATCCGGGCCGACCAGAGCGGCAGTCACTTCCTTCATGGCTTGGATGGCTTGGATGGTCGCCCCAATCGGCACCCCCAGGGAGTTGTAGGTTTCTTTCAACCCGTTCAACACCCGCTCATCCAGGATGGAGGGGTCACCCGCCAACATGGCGTAGGTGGCGTAGCGCAGGTAGTAGTCCAAATCCCGAATACAGGCCGCATACCGCCGCGTGGTGTACATATTGCCGCCGGGACGGGTAATGTCCGAGTACAGCAGGGATTTCGCCACCGCTTCTTTGATAATCGTCGCTGCATTCGCCGCAATCGTCGCCGCCGCCCGCACCCGCAATTCACCGGTTTGGAAGTACTTTTTCAGGCGATCCAGGGCACTGCTATCGAGATATTTCCCCTGCACATCCGCAGAGTTGATCACAGCCGTAATTGCATCTTGCATGGTCAGGTTCCTCAAAACAGCTTAACAACGGTCAACCACTACTGCATCGCACTGACGATGTAATCAAAATAGAAGCCAGCTTCCATCGCATCTTCCCCAGACATCAAGGAACTGGCAACATTCTTCATCGCCCGGATGCCCTCTGCTACTGCCGGAATCGGGGTGCCCAGGGAGTTGTACATTTCCTTGACACCCACTAAGCCGATTTCTTCGATGGGGGTCACATCACCGGCCACGATCCCATAGGTCACCAGCCGCAGGTAGTAGTCTAAATCCCGCAAACAGGTGGCGGTCATTTCCTCACCGTAGGCATTCCCACCAGGGGAGACCACATCCGGCCGTTTTTGGAACAGTTGTTGCCCGGCTTCTTTGACGATCCGTTCCCGGTTGTCGGAAAGAATTTGGGCAATCCGCAGACGCTTTTCGCCGGAAGACACAAAGCTCTTAATCCGGTCGAGTTCGCCGGGGCTGAGGTAGCGGGCTTCGGCATCAGCATTCACAATCGATTTGGTGACAATACTCATGAACCTACTCCAGAGGGTATGTCAATTTGTCAAGCGGACAACCAGATGGAAACCTGAGTGCCCAGCAGTGATCTTATCAGGGGAACCGCCTCTGATTCTATCCCTAGGGAAATAGAACCAAACGCTGATTTCTCCGGCATTTATTCTGCGCTAATTCGGTCACATCCGGGGACAGAACTTAATATCTTGTAATACTTTTTCTCAGGTTGCCAGCGGGGTGAGGGTGGCGACCACGGCTGCGGCGAGAGCATCCAAATGGTAACCGCCTTCCAAACCCAATAAAATCGGGCAATTCAAGGTCTGGAGCAGGCGGGTCATCTGGGCGTAATCGGCGGGTTGCAGGTTGATCTGCGCCAGGGGGTCAGCGGCGAGGGCATCATACCCGGCACTGACAATCAGGAGTTGGGGGGCAAACGCCCGGAAAAACGGCAGCACTTGCTCTTGAAATAATCGTTCATATTCAGTAAACGTACTGCCCGCCAGCAGGGGTAAATTGAGTACATTGTTGTAATGACCCCGTTCATGAGGCCAGCCCGTACCGGGGTAAAAATGGCCTTGATGCAGGGAACAAAAGACAATGTTGGGATGGGTTTCTACCATCGCCTGCGTGCCGTTGCCGTGATGCACATCCCAATCCAGAATTGCGACCCGGTCTAACCCCCGTACCTTCAGGGCATACAACGCACTAATGGCAGCATTCCCAAACACACAAAACCCCATGCCGGTATCGGGGAGAGCGTGATGTCCGGGCGGACGGGCGGCGACAAAAACGGGTTCCCCCTGAGTCAGCACCCAGTCCACCCCATCCAGCCAGCCTTGCAGTGCTAAGCGAGCCACCCGCTCACTCTCGCGACTCACGGGGGTATCCCCATCCAGATAACCGCCCCCCCGGTCACACATTTGCGCTAATTGTTCCAAATAGTCCGGGGTATGCACCCAGGTTAGGTATTCATCCACCGGACGTTGGGCGTTGGGGGTCAACCAGCGAATGGCATGACGCCAGGGAACCGATTGTAATGCAGAAATAATAGCAGTTAACCGAGCAGGGCGTTCCGGGTGGCCGTAGGGAACCTGATGCTGGAGATAGTCGGGGCTATAGATAACGGCAACAACCATA
>JAUQVQ010000097.1:0-5924 GCA_039794725.1 Gloeomargarita sp. HHBFW_bins_162 | reverse complement strand
ACATCCGCCAGATTAAAAATTGGAAAACCCATCCAGCGTACATCAATGAAATCGATCACTGCGCCCAACCGAAAGCGGTCAATCCCGTTTCCCATCGCCCCGGCGAGGATCAGTCCGTACCCCCACTGTTCCCAAAACGACAACCGAGGTCCGGCAACGGCCAAAGCCATTAACCCCACACTCACCGCCAGGGATAACCACCGCAACCACACCGTGCCCTGCACGAACAAACTAAACGCCGCCCCGGTATTAAGTACATAAGTGAGATGAAACACCCCCGGCCAGAGCGGCCAGGATTCCCCCAACCCAAACTGATGTACCACCCAGAACTTACTCACCTGATCCAGCAGTAACCCCACCCCGGCGGCGACCCAAAACCAGCCATGCTTCACCACCGCACCGCCACCCCCAACCGCCGTGCCCCGTAGGCCAGCACCACCACCCCACACAGTGCCAGCAGTTGCCCCACCAACGGCGTTAAGCTATAGTGCTCCGCCCAACTCAACCAAGTTGACCATTGGGGATAATGCACCGCCAGCCCCGTTAACCCCACCAGATGCACCGCCAGGATGCCCAACAGTGCCGCCAAGGTTAAATTCTCCAGGGTTAACGGCAACCGAAACGCCATATCCCCACACACCCACGCCCCCGGAATCAAGCCCAGCAAATAGCCCAGCCCCGGTTCTCGCAGGTAGTGCCAGCCCCCCGCCCAAGTAAATACCGGCCAGCCGCTCAACCCCAGCGTTAAATAAGCAATCACCGCCACCGTCGCCGCCCCTCGTCCTCCCAAACAGGCCGTGAGTACCATTGCCCCCACCTGCCAACTGCTCACCACCGGCCACAACCACACCCCCAGACTCGGCCATTGCCAGGGCGGATTCACCACCACCACCCCCACAAACGTTCCCAGCACCAACAGCACCACCCCACTCACCGCCCACAGTATTTGCCGCACCCAAATCATCGAGTTTCCACGATATTTAACGCCTGAGGCTGATAGCGGAGAATAATCCCCTTCGCCCGATTCACCAACCCCGTGCCCTGCACCACCAACACATACTTTCCCTGCGCCACCGCCTGGGCATAATTCGGCAGACCCAACTGCGCCAATTGCCCCAGCCCCCCGCCCACCACCAGACTGCCCATCCCCCCCGCCATCGCTCCCAACAGCCCGCCCAGCAGGTGATTGCCCCACTCACCCGCCCAAGCAGTAAACGTATCCAACCCCGTCAACACACTAAACCCCACCCCACTCACAAACCCAAACGGCACCAGCCAATAGGTAAAAAAATTGGGTCGCCACCCCCCCTGCGGCAACGGATAATCCTGCACATCCCGATACCCCCGTCCCACCAAAGCCACCGCCTCCAAGGGCAAACCCGCCGCTTCCAAGGCCGAATAAGCCGCCTCCGCCTGCACCCGATCCGCCAGTAACGCCACCAGATATTGCATCGTCACCACGCCCCCCCAATCATTTTACTGCCCGGACTGCGGTAAGACGCTCCCGCCCCCAAAATCTGCACCAACCTTAGGGAACCTCTATTTATTCAATCGGACAAAGAATCCTTTAGCCAGAATCCAGAAGTTACGGAGAACCAATGTCGGGGGGTGCCCCCCTGCGACCGCTAATCACCAATTTTTAGAGGTGCCCCTTAGCCCAATCCCCTGCAAGCCCTAAGAGATTGGATATAATTTCCCCCGTACATTGCGCGTAAAAATCGGGTGCATTCAGACTATGGCCGGACATAGCAAATGGGCGAATATCAAACGCCAAAAAGCACGGGTGGATGCCGTTAAAGGGCAGGTTTTTGCGAAATTGTCACGGGAAATCATTGTCGCCGCTCGCACCGGATTACCAGACCCAGCCGGAAATTTTCGTCTCAGAACCGCAATTGAAAAAGCCAAAGCCGCCGGGATGTCCCAAGAAAATATCGAACGCGCGATTGCTAAAGGAGCCGGGCTGCTGGGAGCCGATGCCGACAGTTTGGAAGCGGTGCGTTATGAGGGCTATGCCCCCGGTGGTGTAGCGGTACTGATTGAAGCCTTGACGGACAACCGCAACCGCACGGCGGGGGAAATTCGCGCCGCCTTTAATAAATACGGCGGCAACTTGGGGGAAACCGGCTGTGTGGGCTGGATGTTTACCCCGGTGGGGTGGGTGGAACTGCCCGATATCACTACGGAAGATGACCTGCTGGAGATTGCCCTGCTCGTCCCAGCAACGGGGTATGAGTGGGATGGGGAAACGGCGGCTCTCCTCACGGAACCGTTGGCATTGGAAACCGTCGTCACCGCTTTACAAAAAGAGGGGCATCGGGTGGGTACCGCCATGACCCGCTGGCAGCCGACCACCACTGTTGCCATCACCGAACCGGAGTGGGGGCGCAAGGTGCTCCGCCTACTGGAAGTCTTGGAGGATTTAGACGATGTCCAGACCGTAAGTGCCAATTTTGACATGGACGAAGGGATTTTCGCCGCCAGTATGGGTAGTTAAGCCAATCCCCTGTATGATAAAGCCATGAACGCAGATGAATTATTGCGGCGGTACGCCGATGGGGAGCGGGATTTCCGGCAGGCCAACCTGAACGGAGCCGATTTATCCTTGACAATTTTGCGGGAAATTAACCTGAGTCGGGCGAAACTGGCGGGGATTGGGTTGAGTCAGGCGAATTTAAGTCGGGCGGATTTGAGTCGGGCGATTTTGCGGGAAGCGGATTTGAGCCAGGTGAACCTGCGGGAGGCGAATTTAACGGCGGCCAAGGTGGTGGGGGCGTACCTCAGCCAGGCGGACTTGGAAGGGGCGGTACTGAATAAGGTCAAACTAACCGAAGCGGATTTGGTGGGGGCGAATCTGCGGGGTGCCAAGTTGGTGGGCGCGAATTTGAGTCGGGCGGTGCTGATCGAGGCGGATTTGAGCGGGGCGGATTTGAGTGGCGCCGACCTGACCGGGGCGAATTTGAATGACGCTCGTTTGGTGGGAGCGAATTTGGCACGGGTGGATTTGACCCGTACAGCTCTGCGTAATAGCGATTTGAGTCAGGCGAATTTTTTTGAAGCGGATTTGAGTCGGGCGATTCTGCAAGGGGCAAAACTGCTACGGGCAGGCTTGAGCGATGCCATTTTGAGTGAGGCCAATTTAGCCAATGCCGACCTCACCGAAGCCCAGTGTATGAACGCCGATTTCAGCCGCACCAACCTCAAAGGAGCCAATTTAACCCGAGTCGGTCTGAGCGGGGCAATTTTAGACCGGGTGGATTTGATGCACGCCAACCTCACCGAAGCCGACCTGACCCGTGCCGATTTAACCGGGGTGGATTTGAGCCGGACAAATTTAACCGGGGCGCAATTGCACCAAGCGATCCTACATCGGAGTAATTTAGTGCAAGCGACGCTCAAGGGAGCCAATCTCCAGCAAGCGGATTTAGCGGATGCCCGTTTGTCCCGTGCCGTCCTCACCGGGGCAAAACTGACCCAGGCGAATTTAACCGGAGTGGACTTGTCCGGGGCGTTACTGCAAGAGGCGGATTTAAGCGAGGCAATTTTGGCCGGAGCAATTCTCAATCAGGCGGATTTGACCAATGCGAAACTGGTTGCCGCCGATTTGAGCGGGGCATCCCTCTACGAAGTACTGGTGCAGGGAACCGATTTTACCCGTGCCTGTTTAACCGATGCCTATCTGGATGCCACGGATTTGCAGGGGGCTTTACTCACGGAAGCAATTTTACCCGTTTAGCGTTCTTGGGTGAGTAATAGTTGATAATCAGGGGATGAATGGGGTTGAGAACGGCCAACAAAAATTTCGTACATTCCGGCTTTCCAATAACCGGAAATTTGCGCCGGTTGCCCCTGAATGGGGGTGGCACAAAACGACCCATCGGCACCGTTGACCAAAACCATTAGTTCTCTGGGATTGAGCACAATCAGTTTGGCGTAATCTATATCTTCCTGAACCTGTACCCGATGGTTTGGTTGACGAGCAATGTACCCACATATACCGCTATTCACCGCACCGCCCGCCCGTCCCCGCAACGTCATTGGCGCAAATCCTGGCGTTACATTCACCTGTGGCACCCCACAACCCGTCACCACAAACATTAGGACAATACTTAATAAAATAACGATTCTAAAACGGGCATAATTACTACACTTTATTCTGTGTATGTAACAATTTCTGGGGTCGCAGGAGCGTAGCCTCAGTTCGTAGTTTTCTCTCTTGTTCGTTTTCAAAACCTTTAGAAGTGCTACCGTTACCAATCTCATTTTAGGGCACCTCTAAACATTGCAAATTAGCAGTCGCAGGGGATACCCCCGACATTGGTTCTTCGTAATCTCTGGATTCTGGCTGAGGGATTCTTTAGACCTCTTGCTTGAATGATTCTTAAATTGCTATATTCACCCTTACCCCCGACCCCTCTCCCATCAAGGGAGAGGGGAGAAAATCCCAAGCCAAAAAACCTTGATTTGTTCAAGGGTTTAGAGTTGAGTTATTAACATTTGAGCGGCCGCCGGAGGGCACCCCCCACCTCTGGTTCTCCGTAATTTCTGGATTCTTGCTGAAAAGTTTTGTAGCCACTTAGATAAATAGAGGTGCCCCTAATTGTATCTCCATCTATTAGAGCAATCCTAAAAGATTCGAGAACAAAGAAGCGAGAAAGAATCCAATACGGAGCAACGACCCTGCAACCCTTGTTGCCAATTCAAAAGGGATTGCTATAGTTATTATTCTACTCCTCCCCACTGCCTAGGTAGGCTGCTAAAACCGTAGGATTGGTTTGGATTTCAATAAGGGTACTAACAGCTTTTCCTCGGTTTAGTGTACCATTGACTAACAGTTAATTATCCTCGGTGTAAGCATCAATCGCTGTTAGTAAACCTTCAGAGTAGGGTTGCAGAATAGTAGCACACACGTGCAGGGTAGCTAAGGCATCACTAAAGGCTTCAGATTCCGGGTCGGCTTGCTCTAAAACCTGAATGGCTGCCAGAGCTTTTTCAAGTTGGGGACGGTAATCGGCCAATTGTCTCCGCAAGTGGGTTAATGTATAGCGATTTTTGATGGTCATGAGCGTAACCTCCTTTCTAATTTAGCAATTTGGAAACGGCAATTAGCGACAGTTTTTTCCCAGTAGGCAATCAACCCCAAGTCTTGTTCCTCTTGAGGTTTGAGTCGTTCTTGCTCGATTTTAGCCAAATGTTCCGCTAGTGCTTGTTGTTGGCCGGCCAATTGCTTCCGATAGTTTTTATTCCGGCTCATGAAGAACTTCCAATCTGGTCAATAAGTTTTTTCGCTTATTGTTTTTGAATTTGCGGAGCAGTTTTTTGAATATACTCAACGGCGGCAAGGTCATCACCTGCTTTACGATTTTGGCGAGGTTCAAGAGCCTCAATTAGAATAGCTTCCAGGGCTGGGATCAGATCATTTGCAGTGTAAGAATTGGGGGTACCTCTAAAAATTGGTGATTAGCGGTCGCCGGAGGGCACCCCCCACCTCTGGTTCTCCGTAATTTCTGGATTCTCGCTGAGAAGTTTTGTAGCCACTTGGATAAATAGAAGTGCCCCTAATTGTATCTCCATCTAGTATAGCAATCCTACAAGATTCGAGGACAAAGAAGCGAGAAAGAATCCAATACGGGGCAACGACCCTGCAACCCTTGTTGCCAATTCAAAAGGGATTGCTATAGGGAACCTCTATTAATTCATGATTAGCGGTCGCAGGGGCGCAGCCCCCGTCTCTGGTTCTCCGTCATCTGGGCATTCTGGCAATAGAACTTTTCCCTTGCTTCAATAAATAGAGGTGTCCTATAGCTATTATTCTACTCCTCCCCACTGCCCAAGTAGGCCGCCAAAACCGTAGGATTGGTTTGGATTTCACCGGGGGTGCCAACCGCAAGGTTTTTCCCTTCTGCTAATACCCAAACCTGTTGACA
>JAUQVQ010000096.1:0-6048 GCA_039794725.1 Gloeomargarita sp. HHBFW_bins_162 | reverse complement strand
ATAGAAAGTAAAAACGAGTTTCCGTCTGCCCTCACCCCCTGCCCCTCTCCCAGAACGGGAGAGGGGAGAAAACCAAAATGGGGCTACGCCCTGCAACCCTTATTTCACATTCAAAAAGGACTGCTATGTGTAAGTAAAAACGAATTGCCGTCTGCCCTCACCCCCTGCCCCTCTCCCAGAACGGGAGAGGGGAGAAAACCAAAACGGGGCTACGCCCTGCGACGCTTATTTCACATTCAAAAAGGACTGCTATATGTAAGTAAAAACGAATTACCGTCTGCCCTCACCCCCTGCCCCTCTCCCATCAAGGGAGAGGGGAGAAAACCAAAATGGGGCTACGCCCTGCAACCCTTATTTCACATTCAAAAAGGACTGCTATATGTAAGTAAAAACGAGTTCCCCGACAACCATGACCAACCCCTTACCCCAAGAATCCGTGTGGGATTACCCCCGCCCGCCGCGAGTAGAGCCGGTGGAGCATCTGATCGAGGTGTACGTGCAGGGTATCCCTCTGGTGCGGACGCACGGAGCTTACCGGGTATTGGAAACCAGCCATCCGCCGGTCTATTACTTGCCGCCTCAGGATATTCAAATGCAGTATTTGCGCCGCAATACCCACACCAGTTTTTGTGAATGGAAAGGGGTGGCTCACTACTACGATTTTCATGGGGGTGAACAGGTGATCCGGGACATTGCCTGGGCCTATGCGCAACCGACGGCGGATTTTCACATGATTCAAGATTACCTGGCCTTTTATGCCCAGAAATGTGACCGGTGTCTGGTGGCGGGGGAGGTAGTCAAACCGCAACCGGGGGGATTTTATGGGGGCTGGATTACGGCGAATTTGGTCGGGCCGTTTAAGGGAGAACCCGGCTCCTGGGGATGGTAATCATTTGTCCCCTGAAACGCTATAATATGCCCTAATCCTGGAATGATTCCTGGTGCGAGTGGGTCGGTTACTGACCATTTGCGGGGCGATAAGTTTTCACGGTTCCAATCAGCAGTTATTCGGTACTCATGGATGGTTGTGGGTAGCCTGAGGGCGAAGGTTGAACCGGAGCGTACCAGTGACAGCCGGGAGATGGGTTCATCCAAGGAGTCTGAATGTCTAAACAAATTATTCTCGCTGAACAACATCGTATCGCCGCCGTGTTTGCGGATGACCAGATTCAAGAACTGGTGGTGGCAACCGGCAACTTGCAGGTGGGGGACATCTTTTTGGGCGTGGTGGAGAATGTGTTACCGGGGATTGACGCGGCGTTTGTCAATATCGGCGACCCGGAACGCAATGGGTTTATCCACGTGTCGGATTTGGGGCCGCTGCGCCTGAAACGAACGGCGGGAGCGATTACAGAACTGCTCTTGCCCCAGCAAAAGGTGTTAGTCCAGGTGATGAAGGAACCGACGGGGAATAAAGGCCCCCGCTTGACGGGGAATATCACTTTACCGGGGCGGTACCTGGTGCTGATGCCCTACGGACGGGGGGTGTTTCTCTCGCAACGCATTCGCAATGAGAATGAACGGCATCGCTTACGGGCCTTGGCGGTGTTGATCAAACCCCCACAAATGGGTCTGTTGGTGCGTACGGAAGCGGAAGGGGTGAACGAAGAGGCGGTGATGGAGGATTTGGAAAACCTCAAACGCCAATGGGAAAAGGTGCAACGGGATGCGGCAATGGCTCGCTCACCGGGACTGCTCAACCGGGATGATGATTTTATCCAGCGGGTGTTGCGGGATTTTTACAGTGCCCAGGTGAATCGCATCGTCACCGATACCGCCGATGGTATGCGCCGGGTCAAGCAACAGTTGAGCAGTTGGGGCGGGGGCAAACCGCCGGTGGGGGTGCTGGTGGATCACCATCGGGAACCAACCCCGATTTTGGAGTATTTCCGGGTGAATGCCGCCATTCGGGAAGCCCTCAAACCCCGGGTAGATCTGCCTAAGGGCGGGTACATTGTCATTGAACCGACGGAAGCCCTGACCGTGATTGATGTTAACTCCGGTTCCTTTACCCGTTCAGCGACGGCGCGGGAGACGGTGTTGTGGACGAACTACGAAGCGGCGACGGAGATTGCCCGCCAGTTGCGCCTGCGGAATATCGGCGGGGTGATCATCGTGGACTTTATTGATATGGAGGACCGGCGGGACCAACTGCAACTGCTGGAGCATTTCAGCAAAGCCCTACGCATGGATAAAGCCCGCCCCCAGATTATCCACCTGTCGGATTTGGGGTTGGTGGAACTGACCCGCAAACGCCAGGGACAAAATATCTACGAACTGTTTGGTCAGACCTGCCCCACCTGTCATGGTTTAGGTCTTTTGGCTCGCCTACCGGGTCAAGCAGGTACGGAAGAAATTGGCACCAGCCCGCCCCGGCCTGTCATTGGGGAACGTTCCGAAAGTATCGAAGACTTGGGGTTTGCGCCCACACCGAACCCGGATTTGGGCTTTAGCACCCCCCTGTATCCCGTCACGCCGTTGGGGGGGAGCAATGACCGCAATGGTGGGAACAACCGCCGTCGGCCGCGCCGCTACGACAAACCCACCCCCCGCAGCGAGCAGGAACCGCCCCCGTTTGCCACGCCTGCGTCACCTAGCCCTGCGCCCAATGGGGGCAATGGTAATTATGGCCTGCGGGAAGAACCCCTGCGGCGGCGTCCGGTTAAACCCGCTCCCGCACCGGCACAAGTGGTTACAGTCGGCATGACCCCGGCGGAACAGACGGTTTACGCGGAGATGGGATTATCGCCGCTGTTGTTAACGGGGCAAACCCATTTGCAGGACGTGGTGGTGTCGGTGTGTTTACCGGAAGAATTGCCTACTCCCACCCAAACCGAATTGCCCATGACGGCAGGGACGGAACCCCCGGCGACTCCGACCGAGTTTTCCCCCTTGTCTCAAGAAGCGGTAACGTCCGGGGCAACAGTTGTCCCTTCAGAGCCGGAAGTTGAGGTCGCTTCCGAATCCAGTGAACCCGCTGTGACGGATACCCGACGGCGGCGGCGGCGTTCCACGACCACATCTGAATCCGGCAGCGAAGCGTCTGCGCAGGACATCGCCATGTAGTATGGGGCGCACCTATCAAATCACTGCAATTAACCTGCATCTCCAGAGCTTGGGCGAATCCGACCGCCTGTTGACCATCCTCAGCCCGGAGCGGGGCGTACAACGGGTGGTGGCTCCCGGTGCCCGCAAACCCCAATCCCCTCTCGCCGGACGGACGGGGTTGCTGGTGGTGAATCAGTTGGAACTGCGGGTGGGGCGGTCGTTGGATCGGATTACCCAGGCGACGGTACTCCACACCCACCATTACTTGGCGCAGGAATATACCCGTTGGGTGACGGCGCAATACTTTACCGAATTGGTGTTGGGTCAGGCGTTGGCTAATCTGGCGCAGGGGGAACTGTATCAAAACTTTACCGAACTGTTGGCGGATTTGGCGCATTTACCCAGTCAGGAACCCTGGGAAATGGTGGTGCGGGGGGTGATGCGGTTGTTAACTCTTGCGGGATTGCAACCCCAAGTGCGCCTATGCTGTCTCACGGGACACCCCGTTTCTCCCCAGGAACGGCTGGGCTTTAGCGTCCCCCTCGGTGGGCTGGTGCGTTTACCCCTGCCCCCGGATACCCCCCCCTGTCGGGTTTTGCATACGTCCCAGGTGCAGTTACTCCAGGCGTTGGTGCATCCCCCCTTGCAACCCGTGCCGAAAATGGCTCCCTGGCGCAGTTTAGAACCGCTTTTGCGGGGTTATGCGGAATATCACTTGGAGCGGGCGATCCGGTCAGCCCCGTTGCTGTATAGTACGATCACTCCAGAACCCCGGCGATGTCCATGAATGTAACCCAACCCAAACCAGTGGCGGGCTTGGCAAGTCTGTGGCACAACGGTGACTTTTTGGCACTGTGGCTGGCGCAGGTTTTTTCCCAGATTGGGGATAAGGTGTATCTGGTGCTGATGATTGCCCTGCTGGATCAGCAGTTTGCCGACCAGGAAAGCATTACCCCCCTGGTGAGCGGCATCATGGTGGCGTTTACCATCCCGGCGGTGCTGTTTGGTTCCCTGGCGGGGGTGTTTGTGGATCGCTGGCGCAAACAACGGGTTCTCTTCACCACCAATTTGTTGCGGGGGATGTTGGTGCTGTTGATTATTCCCGGCTGGTGGTTCCACTGGCAACCGTTGGTGAATTGGATATTTTTATTGGGAATTACGTTTGCGGTTTCGACCTTAACTCAGTTTTTTGCCCCGGCGGAACAGGCGGTGATTCCGTTGATCGTGCCCCAGGAGCAACTGCTGTCGGCCAATTCCCTCTACACCACCACGATGATGGGTTCGCTGATTTTAGGCTTTGCGGTGGGTGACCCCCTGCTCAGTGTGGCGGCGGCACTGCTCCCCCAAGGGCGGGAACTGGTGGTGGCGGGGGCGTATCTGGTGGCGGCATTGTTGTTATTGCGGGTCAGTCCCCAGGAGCAGGGGACGGATAAGGGAGTACAAACCCTGACGCAGATGGTGCAGGATTTGCAAGAAGGTTGGGCAGTCCTGCGGGCAAAACCGCAGTTGGGCGGGGCGGTGGCGCATTTAGTCGTACTCTACACTGTGTTTGCGGCGTTGGTTGTCCTAACCGTTCAACTGGCAGAACAACTGTTGCGCCCATCGCAGTTTGGGTTTCTGTTGGCGGCGGCGGGGGCGGGGGTGGCCTTGGGAGCCTTATTGTTAAATCTGTTGCGTGCCCAAGCCTGGTCGTACCGGCGGTTGAGTAACGTCGGTTCCTTGATCATGGGCGGGGCGTTGGTGGGGTTGGCGGCTTCTACCCACCATTTACCGTTAGCATTAATTTGGAACAGTGGGTTGGGGTTGGGGGCGGCGCTGGTCGCCATTCCTCTGCAAACCCTGCTACAAACCGAAACCCCCGAAGAAGTCCGAGGCAAAGTCTTTGGCCTACAAAATAATGCGGTGAATATCGCCCTGAGTTTGCCCCTGGCGGTGACGGGATTCATTGCCACCCAAGTCGGCTTGCCGGAGACGTTTTTGGGCTTGGCGGGGGTTGTGATCCTCATGGCGATTTGGCGGGGACGGTAAATGTCTAGGGATTATCCCGTCGTTTTGTTCCCGCAACGCTTAAAACAGGCACTGGAATTGCTCCCTGCCGGTGCGCCCCCGCGTCCGGTGCCGGTATCCGCCCCTCGGCGACATCCCCGCTGGCCTTGGGGGGTGAGTTTGGCGGTGGTGGTGGCCGCAGGTATCATCATTGGGGGAACAACTGGGTTGCTGGTGGCGGGGTTGGGGTTAGTTTTAGTGGCGGGGGGTTATGGTTGGGAAACCCAACGCTATCGCCGTCAGGTGCAACATTATCAAACGCAACAAGCGATTTACGAACAACAAAAACAGGCGTATGACCAATGGTTAGCGGAACATGCAGCCGAAGTGCAGGTATTGCGACAACCCAAAATTCAATTTGCCCTCGAACAAGTTATGGCCTATCCTGAACCTGCTCAGCGTCATGTGCCCGGTGTCACGGAACCCTATTTACAGTCATTTTTAGAGCAGTATTTTCCCGGTAAAATTCATATTAAACTCGCTTTAGGCGACCCAATCAAAACTCGCAAACGTCCCTACGAACCCGATTTTACTTATATTGACGAAAATCTCAATCTTTACATAGACATTGAGATTGACGAACCCTACTATTACGATGCCAAAAATAACGTTACCAAGCCCTATCATATTAACGATGAGAAACGCAATGAATTTTTCCTATCGGCGGGTTGGGTGGTGGTGCGTTTCAGTGAATATCAAGTCGTCACGCAACCCCGTTCCTGCTGTAAACAAATTGCCCATGTTATTGCGCAGGTGCAACAAACTTCCTTGGCAAAAGAATGGTCATCTATTCCCGATCTGCAACCCGATCCCTGTTGGGATGAAACCCAAGCGAAGCACTACATCCGTCAGCGCACCCGGTATCATTACCTCAAAAAACACCTACCCAAAGATATTTTTCGGACGCAACAGGATTACATCCATCGCTTGTAAATTACCGAACAATCATCGAGG